>JAZSFI010000332.1:0-5284 GCA_045532135.1 Clostridia bacterium
GACGCCGAAGGCGCAAACCGTGAAGACGCCTATCTTGCCATTGAGTGCTATGCCAAAGTCGCGCCCAAGGAAGTTCTTGAAAAGATCACCGAAAAAGCGGTGCTGCAAGACAATTGGGTTCTGATCAACGCGCTTACGGACGCATACTGATCGCTTTTCACCCGCCCAATATAATAAAAGGGTTGTCGCAGATATAGGTGATATGCGGCAGCCCCATTTTTGATGATTTATTACAGAATGCGTCTGTTTATTGTTCAATCCTGTTTTTACGATAATGTCCGTAGGGCGGGGGCTTGCTCACGCCGGAAAACATGCATAAAACGCAAAACGGCGGGAGCAAGCCCCCGCCCTACGCCTGATTGAATCAAAAAGATTTCAAAGAGGCGTTGAAAATATGGTTTCTGCAGCAGCCCCGTTTAATCAAATTCTCCCGGCCGCAATTTTCAAAATCAGCAGGCACCAGCTCGCTGCTTCGCGTACATAGGCAAGAATCCGGGTGGAAAACCTTCTTCCCGGTTTTGCGCAGGCCGCGCCGGTCGGAATTGAAAGGCGTTTTGCAATCAGCCTTGCTCTGTCCATGTGATAATCGGTCGTTGCAATGACGGCGGTTTTGTATCCCTTTTCCTTCATAATCGCCTTGGCGTTTCGGAGATTTTCGATTGTATTTCGGGACGTATTTTCTTCAAATATCACGTCCTGCGCGATTCCGCTGTTCACAAGATACCGTTTCATGGCCTTCGCTTCCGGCTCATTTTCGTCCTTTCCCTGTCCGCCGGTTACGATGATTGCGGGGGCGCGTTTTCGGTCAAACGCTTCTTTGGCCGCATCCAGCCGATACCCAAGGGTGTTGGACGGCGTTCCGTCCGGGTGAATTTTTGCGCCGAGCACGATGATCACGTCCGCATTCGACGCCTTTCGCGCTCGCTTTGAAAAAAGAAACACGGTCAGGGCTGCCAAAGCCGGAGCACAGACAAAAATTCCGATCAGAAATACGAGGATTTTCTCCATGCTCTCAGCTCCTTTTTGCGTTTAATCGCCCAGCAAAAACTCCTTGAGCGCATTGGCGTTTTTCTTTCGGTCGGGAACGATTACGCTCATACCCGAAATCATCTGGCTCGTAGCGCCGTTGTCAATCGGAATTCTGAATTCCCTGATTTCAGCGTCATGCATCGCCAGAACCGCAGGCGCAAGGGAAATGATTTCCTGTATGGTCAGATTGGTTTCAACGAGGTTTGCGTTGGCAAGGGCAAAATTCATAAGCTCCTTCAAGCTCATCTTCTTAATCTCGTCAAAGATGATGGAAATGAGCTGTCTCTGACGCGCGCTTCTCTGATAGTCCGATTCGCTGTAGCGGTATCTCGCCCACGCCTCGGCCTGCTTTCCGGTCAGCTTCTGATAGCCGCCCTTGGTGAGATAGCCGTGCTTTAAATTGGTAAGATTTAAAACCTGCTTGTTATACCAGTAAATAACCGCGTTGATTCGATCGATCTTGGCGGCGTTTACATCCACGTATACGCCGCCCAGCGCATCGATAATTTGCGTAAGGCCGCTTAAATTGACGGCGACATACGCGTCGGGCTTAATGCCGAAATTCTTTTCAAACGTCTTCTGAAGAAGCGGGAAACCGCCGAACACATAGGCGGAATTCAGGCGGTTGTTCTTTTTTCCGGGAATTTCCACATACAAATCGCGCAGAAACGAGGTAAGCTTAATGACCTTTTTCTCGATGTCCACGGTCAGAAGGATCATCGTATCGGTTCGGCCTTCAATCTTGCCCGTTCGGCTGTCCACGCCCAGAAGCAAAATGTTTCTGATGCCGTCCAGCATATCGAGCGCCTCGGTGATCTCGTCGGCATTATAAAGATATTCCTCAACCGGGTCGTATACGATCAGATCGTCCTGATTTTCCTGCTCCAGGATTTCCTCGAAGGTTTCTCCCGTCTGGCTGTTCACAATTTCCGTCTGACCTTCAATCGCCTCCGTGTTCGCGCCGGCGGTCAGAAAATCGTCGTCCTCAATCGGGATATCGTATATCGTGACGCCGCCGCGGCTCGGAGATGCATTTTCCGAAAAAGCGCCGGCAAACGAAAACGACAGAACAAACGCAAGAAGCAGGGACAAAAATCTTCTCATTACCATCTTCCTTTCGTAAAGGGGTTATCATTTGGACGATCACGCGCATACATATGTTCACAAAAACACAGAATTTCCGCCCCGATCGGAGGCGGAAATGATTGGTGAGTTACGGATATACCATTTTTATATCGATATCGGGCAAAAGCATTTCGATCTTCGCCTGAAAGCTTTTTTCTCTGGAGCCGTTGGATTTGCCGATAACCAGATGCTCTGCGCCCAGCTTCTGCGCCTGCTTTGCAATCGTGCCTTCCACATTGTCCGAGCGGATCATCGCCATATCGGCGTCGTACTCGGTGGCGATTTTATAAAGATATTCCAGCGCTTCGCCCTCCGTCGCGTTTCCAAGCAGCGACGCGCCGGGCTTTACCACATGCAGTACGCTCAGTCCCGATCCGTTTTCCTTAGCAATGCGCGCTCCCTCGACAATGAGAGATTCGCATGTTTTCTGTCCCGTAACGCAAACCAGAACATGTCCGGCCATATTTCCCGCCTCCGTTTCGTGGAAGCCGGATTCCGCTTTACGCGATTTTCAGCTCCACAACAAAATTTCCGTAAGATACGATGGATACCTTGTCGCCTTCTTTGACGTCGGGCCGTTTTTTGTCCGCATCCCAGTAATACAGGCGCTCGTCCTCTTCTTCTTTTCCGACCGTGACGATCAGTTCATGCACTTCAACGCCGTCCATAATGCGGGTTTCATCCGTGAAATACATGATTTCGCACGCGGTTTCGCGCTTCTGGCCGGATTTAAGCTCCTTCAAATGCCGGTCGTACTTCACCCACGGGCTTACCTTGAAGGACCAGACAAAATAAGAGACAATAAATCCAACGACAGCCGTCGCAATCGTGAGCGCCTGACTGCGCATGGTGATGAATACAAACATGGAAACCGCAAAGACAGCGGTCATCAGGAAAAACAGCGCCAGGCGGATTTTCTTTTGTTTGGTTGCATGGGTAAAATCTTTTTCGGTATACACGTTTTTGTCCCCCTGATCAGAAGTGAGATGAATTCATCATACCGTCTTTTTCCGAATCTGTAAATAGTAAAACAGGTTTTGGCATTATTTTATTAAAATTACGCCTTATTCTATTATCGTTCAATTTTCGTCCATTGTCAAGCTTTTGAAAAAATGATTGCGTCAAAATCATTTTGTGCTATAATAAACCGTATCGAATATAAGGATGTGAATGAAATTGTCAAGCGGCAGGGATTCCGGCACAAGCTGGGTAACCATCGCAATTTTTCTGGCGATCCCGTTTCTGCGCTTTATCGGCATATTCATGCTGATCAAAAAAGTGTCGGGACTGATTAATTTATCGAAAAAACAGACGGATCTTATTTATGTTCTGGCCGTCATATTGTTGTTTACCTCCGCAGGCGAAATCCTGTCGTGGATCAAGTCCTCCTTCTTCGCGGCGGTGCTTCCCGTATCCGCAATCGCAATCGCCGTCCTGCTTTTATCCAGATACATGAACGCCTCGACGGAAAAACTGGACGATTACGTTTCCTGCATCGGCTTTCGGGATGAAGTTCCGCTTGAGGAACTGATGAGCGAAATGGGCGTAAGCGAAAGAACCGTCCGGCGCAAGATCTCCTCTCTCAAAAAGAAGGGCAAAATTTCCAAAAGCGCCTATATCGACGAAGGCAGAAAAACGCTGGTTTTAAGCCCTGAAATCGTTCGCGCCAAGCAAAAAGCCCAGGCGCAGGAGGAAGCGGAAAACGCAAAATATGCAGAGGAAACCGAATACAAGCATATTCTTCTTGAAATCCGCGCGCTCAACGTTATGATCGATGATGAAAACGTATCGAAAAAAATCGACCGGATCGAGGAAATCACCCGCGCGATTTTTGACATCGTCTCTCAAAAGCCCGAAAGAAGGCGCGAAATCGACACCTTCATGGATTATTATCTGCCCACCACCGTGAAACTTTTAAAAAGCTACGCGCACCTTGAACAGCAGACGGTGACGGGCGAAAACATCGTTTCCTCCCGAACGCGCATCGAGGGAATTTTGGACAAGCTCGTGCAGGGCTTTGAAAAGCAGCTGGACATTCTTTTCAAAAGCGATGCAGTGGACATCACAAGCGACATCAAAACCCTTGAAAGAATGCTTGAGATGGACGGCCTGAATCGCTGACAAACTCAAAGGCGATAATGCCCCGCGCATCCCTGACAGGCGGGCTGAAGGGATTTTCACCGGATAAACGCATCGCGGCCAAAACAGCGTTTTCCGTAAGATACAAAACGCCCCGGGCGCAGGGAACGACGCTGCTATCGTCCTGCATGGAAAAATACGGCTCAAACCCGTTTTCGGGGGTATATACGTTTTTAATTTGATAAAAACGTTCTTCAAGCGGCGAAAACAGCGCGTCAAGCGCCTGCAGATCGCCGCTTTTTTGTATATCATCATACATCTTCGCTTCATCCGGCGAAAACGGCATAAGAAATGCGCGCACAAAAATCACGCCCTCGGGCGGATGAGAAAGTATTTTTCCTTCATAGATGCATTTTTCCGCATATTCCTTGGGCGTTCTCGGCTTTATTTGATCGATTTTTTCCAAAAAATCCGAAACGCGCTTGCGCACGGAATAAAAGCGCGCCTTGCGCATGTATGCCCTGACAATTTCATCCTGCGAAACGGACGCGTTTTCGTCATAGGAAACAATGTCCCTGTACGCACGCTGCGCTTCTTCATAAAAAGCGGCCTGCACGTTCTTGTGCAGGTCGCTTTGGTATTTCGTGCACGATAAGGCGCATGCGCAGGTAAGCATGAATGCAATAATAAGATTCATGACTGCCTCCGGATGGAAAATCGGGGTACATACGCAGACGATCACCGGCCGCGCGCATTCTTCTTCGCTTATCTTTTTGCCCAGTCAATCGTCGCGCCGCCCAAGCATTCGTCCTCTTTATAAAACGCGACTGCCTGTCCGGGCGTGATGGCGCGCTGATCCACACCAAATTCGATGTACACGCCCTCTTTTTCCGGGGTGATGGTTACGGGCGTCAGCGGCTGACGATGGCGGAAACGCGCCATGCAGGAAAACGGCTTTCCAAGCTGAACGGGCGCTTCGCCGATCAGCCAGCTGGGCGCTTCGGCATAGGCGCACTTGGTAAACAGCCGCTCGCTCGCCTCGCCCTGCTCG
>JAZSFI010000132.1:0-5023 GCA_045532135.1 Clostridia bacterium
GCATGACGAGACGCTTTTCGCCGGTGTTGATGACTTCGCCGTTATACAACGCTTCAAATTTTTCATGAAGCTGAGCTTCCTCGGCAAAAGCTTTCATGGCGGAAAGAATTTCGTCGTTGACTGCGCGCGCTCCGTAGTTAAAATCCATATCTGCGCCCATGGGAGCGGTATATTTCTTTACGCGCCGGGCGCCTTCTTCGCCGCTCATCGCGGAAACAAGATTTACCTTTTCAAGAGAATTAAGCTTTTCAAAAGAAGCAAGCGTATCCAGATTTTTCCAGTTGATCATGGGGTGTTTCCTCCTCGTCAGGCGCAAACTGCGCCTTATATCATATTTGAATTATACTACCAATTCGGCAATATGGCAAGGAAATAATGCGTCTATTCGTTCTCGGAAAGACCGAGAGACAAAAGCGTCGGCTGATGCACGCACAGCCTGTATTCGCGCCCGTCGCGGGAGCGGTCAAAAAAACGATAATCATACATCTCGCGCCTGAGGGTTGCGGGATCCGAAAATGTGTGCCACAGAAGAAGAATTTCGTTGACTTCCTTTTCGGAATATGTTTTTCCCGCTTCGAATTTTTGCGCCAGATACAAAAGCGCATAGATTTTCATCTTGTGTTTGGCGGGAAAAGCGCGAAGGCGAAGATTTTCGTCCAGAAAGTTTTTGAGAATAATGGTTAGATTCATACATTTCACCTGTAACTGCGTTTTTTTCTATCGTAGCACATGAAGGTTAAAACGGAAAGAAAATCCGCCGCAGCAGCAGGACTTCAGCGGTTTTTTCTCAGGCGACGGGACGTACACAGCTTTCCTGGGGCATACTTTTGAATCTGCTTTAAAGGCTTTTCGGGAAATAAATCTTTTCCGTTTTCGTATTTTACCTCCGTCGCATCCGGACAGATACAGTATACATGCAAGCGAAAATTATGTCCCTTCCGAAAAGGGATTAACGCATTCGTGGTATATCGGATAAAAGAACAAGCTTCCAAAGCCATAAAGCTTCGGAAGCTGTATTCTTCTCCCAATTAGCGCTTGGAGAACTGGGGAGCACGACGGGCGGCTTTGAGGCCGTACTTTTTGCGCTCCTTCATGCGCGGGTCGCGGGTGAGGTAGCCGGCCTTCTTGATGGCGGGCTTGAGCTCTACATCAGCCTTAACGAGAGCGCGGGCGATGCCGTGACGGATCGCGCCGGCCTGACCGGTGTATCCACCGCCGGCTACGGTTACGATAACATCGTAACGGGCAGCGGTCTCGGTGAGGGTCAGGGGCTGGCGGACAACGGTCTTGAGGGTTTCAAGGCCGAAGTAGTTGTCCAGAGCGCGCTTGTTGATGATGATGTTTCCTTCACCAGGAATCAGACGAACGCGGGCGATCGCCTTTTTTCTTCTTCCAACGGCATTGATCATAACTTCAGACATGTGTTTCGTCCTCCTTCCTGATTACTTCTTCATCTCGAAAACTTCGGGCTTCTGGGCAGCGTGCTCGTGCTCGGCGCCAGCATAAACCTTCAGCTTCTTGAACATTTTGTTGCCAAGCGGTCCCTTGGGAAGCATGCCGCGTACGGCCTTCTTGAGGGCAAATTCGCTCTTGGTGGCCATCAGGTCGCGGTACTTGGTTTCCTTCAGTCCGCCCGGATGTCCGGTGTGGTGATAATAGATCTTGTCGTTCAGCTTGTTGCCGGTCAGCACGATCTTATCGGTGTTGACTACGATGATGAAATCGCCGGTGTCAACATGGGGAGTGAAGGTGGGCTTATGCTTGCCGCGCAGCATCAGGGCAACCTGAGAAGCGAGACGACCAAGCACAACGCCTTCTGCATCGATAACGTACCATTTACGATCGACGTTCGCGGGCTTCGCCATATAAGTGCTCATTGGGTATTCCTCCAAATCAATATCAATACTGATGCATCCGGCATGAGGTCAGCATGCCACGCAAAGCATCAAACGCCCGGGGCTGGTGAGCGGATTGACACAAGCTATATTCTACATTAAAAAGACATCATTTGTCAATCAAATTGTCAAGTTTTAACTTACTTTTGACGGATATTTTTCAGGCTGACCGGGTTATTTGCCCCATGCTTTTAGTTCGGGCGATAAGGTCCATTTCGGGGTGGGCGCAGGGGTTACACCGAGCGCAGGCGTGGGATCCGGCGTGGTATCGGGCGCAGGCGTCACTTTGTATGGATTCTTGGGATCGGGGTCGGTAGGATCCCAGTTTCCTTTGAGCGCCGGGGGCTGGAGCTTTTCAAGCAGTTCGGGGTCTTCTTCGCCGCTGGTGATAACGTGAATCGGCGTTCCGACCGGGCAGTTTGTGTAAATCCAGTAGGCGTCTCCGCAGAGCATGCGAACGCAGCCAGAGGAAGCGCGTCTTCCAAGCCTCTCATAATAGGAAGCGCGAAGCTTATTTTTCTTGGGTTCGTAATACGTGCAGGAGTGGAACAAAAACGGCCCTGAAATGCGGCTGGCATACTGCGCATAGCTTTCGTTCTGCATCTTGCGCCATTCGTATTGTTCCTGAATTCTGTACATGCCGTCAACGATTTTATCCTCTTTGCCGGTGGAGCAGATAAATTGCTTTACCATTAGGTCGTAATAGCCCTCTTCACCGACGGTATACACAGTAACAACCTGCTTGCTCTTGTCAAGAACGATTTCGTAGGGATATTTGAGGTTTACCGGGGTGGGAACGGGGGTTATGGTCGGAGTCGGCGAAGGAGTAGGGGTCGCCGTGAGCGCGGGTGTAATGGAAGGTGTTACTGTAGGGATAATTTCCGCCTGCGTTGTGCCGATGGGCGACTGCGTGAAATTTATTGTTCCGATGACAGAAGGCGCAGAAACGGTAGCTGATGCCAGATAGAAGGTTTCGATCGTATTTGCAGGCGTTTTCTCAGCCGCCATATCGAGGTTATCGTTGGCGTCGCCTACAGATAAGAAAATTAAAACAATCACAGCCAACAAAAGAGCGCATAAAACGCTGATGGAGATACGCGTGCCGTTTTTTGCCCAAAAGGAATTGCTGGTTTTCTTGATGTGCTTTTTGCTCATGGGGATAGCTCCTTAGATTGATCAAATTGATTATATACCATTATGCATGTAAATTCAATCCATTGCTTGTAAAGAAGATATGTTTGAATGAATTAATCTATCTGGCAGAAAATCTTCCGAGATGTAATTATTCTGCCCTGAGAAAAGCGTCGATTATGACAGTCAAAACCAATTATGATAAATTGAATTCTGCATAAAACGGATTCGTCGCTCTTTTGTTTGTGACGACGACATCGAAAATTGGATGAAATTGCAGTAATTAAAATAGATGTAACATAAAAAGAAGAGAGCGTAAACTAAGACTAACTTATATATAATATAAAACTGTGTATTTTGTGTTTCATGTTTGACGGTATTATTGATATACATCTTACGCATTTTAATAATAAATAAAGAGAAATTGAACAATGCCTAATAAAGTAGAATTTAAAAAAGCGATGTGATATCATTATGATGTTCTATAATGTCTGAATAATCCTTATTAAAATGTTGCTACATATAGTGACTTATCCGGCGCGGTTTGAAACCCGTTGGTGTAGCTTTCGGATTTTGCAGACATGGAACAAAAAACAAAAAGTAAGAACTTCCGGTGACTGCAAGTCGGGAGGAGTTCTTCTGATACAGGTTATTTTGAACGGAGGAGTTGACACCATGAAAATGAAGAAGAAGTCCCTGATCATGCTGGTGTGCGCACTGATGATCGTGTCGAGCATGGCGTTTGGTACCATCGCGTACTTAACCGACCGCGCCGGCGTGACCAACAAGTTCACCATCGGCAACGTTGACATCGTCGTGGATGAAACCGAGGTTGACGAAAACGGCGATCCCGTGCCCGACCCGGATTACGATCCCGAAGATCCGAATGATGATCCTAACAAGCGCACCGAGGAAGAGAATGAGTATCCTCTGATCCCCGGCAGCGAATACGTAAAAGACCCGACCATGACCGTCAAGGCGGGCAGCGAAGAATCCTATGTTCGCATGATGGTAACCATTTCGAACGCATTGGAGATCAAGACCATCTTCAGCGAACTGTCCACGCAGTATGAAAAGTACGCGAACGGCTTTGTGCCCAATGAGCATGTAGAGGGTTGGGATAACGCGGTTTGGGAGTACAAGGGTTACACCGAAGATACCACGGCAAATACCATCATGCTTGAATTCCGTTATCCCGAGGTTGTAAAGCCCACGGAAACGGAAGACAAAGTTCTCCCCGCGCTGTTTGAAACGCTCAAGATTCCGGGCGAACTGACGAACAAGCATCTTGCGATGCTCGAGAACTTCTCCATTGATGTATACGGCAATGCCATCCAGACCACCGGCTTCCAGAACGCCGACGAAGCATGGGCTGCGTTCGACACGCAGATGAAGGTGACCGGCGAATAAGCCGATGCACGAATGTTTGCAGTGGGAGGCGAGACGCCTCTCCTGCGATCTGAACGATCAATCCCGTAGGGGACGGGTTGCCCGTCCCGTAACCGTATAGGAGGATGAACATGAAACTGAACCGCAAATGGTTTCTGGTAATTGCATTGGTGCTGAGCCTTACCATGGCAACCGCGGGCACCTTGGCGTATCTGACCGACCGCGACAGCGAAGCCAACGTATTCACCTTTGGCAATGTTGACATCAAGCTGAATGAAGCCTTCGAACAGGGTACTGCCCTGGTTCCCGGCATTGAAATTCAGAAGATGCCCACCATCGAAAACACCGGCAAGAACGACGCTTGGGTATGGCTTGAGTTCGCTATTCCCGCTGCGCTTGACAACTATAAGCAGGGCACTGAGCAGGGCTCCAGCGAAAACGTCATCCACTGGAATCCCAAAGGCGCGACTACCGAAGGCTATGTGACTGCGGATCGCGTTCAGAAGGCCATTGCAGACGGTTTCTTCGGAGATATCGACACCACGAACCTGACTGCCGATTACATCAACGAAAATAAGATGCACTGGAACGTGTTCAACAGCATTGAT
>JAZSFI010000400.1:0-2226 GCA_045532135.1 Clostridia bacterium
TACGCCACACAATTTGTCTGCAACGATAAAGCAGAGCGGCAAAACATACGTATTGCCGCTCTGCTTTTTTACTGCGCTCTTCCCATGAGGAAGGCTTTTTTGTTGAGCTCAACAAACTGGGGCTTTACGATCTTTTCGATGGCTTCCATCCACGCGCCCTCTTCGATCTCGGGCATGTATTTGGAAAGAACGCCCAGGAGCACTGTATTGACCGCTTTTCCGCTTCCGGCAGATTCTGCCAGATCCAGGGCGTTTACGCTGACCACATCTGTATCCTTCGCGATTTTTTCCGAAACCATCTCAGGATATGCCATAAGACCTGAGATAACCGGCATGGGATAAATCTCGCGGGTGTTGGTGATGACCTTGCCCTCCGGCGCCAGATGCCCGATCCAGCGGGCGGCCTCTACCGCCTCAAAGGAGAGGATAAAATCGGCCTCGCCGGGATCGACGATGGGCGAATACACCTTTTCACCGTATTTGACATACGTTACGACGCTGCCGCCCCTCTGGGACATGCCGTGAACTTCGCTTAATTTTACGTCGTAGCCTTTTTCAATCAGCACATGTCCGATCAAACGGGACGCAAGCAGCGTTCCCTGTCCGCCGACGCCGACGATCATAATGGAAGTATTTTTCATATTACTTTCCCTCCCCGATCGCGCCGAACGCGCAAAGCTGGATGCACAGGCCGCAGCCTACGCACTGCTGGTTGTCGATAACGGCTTTCTTGTTTTCAAAGCGTATGGCGGGGCAGCCGAGCTTCATGCAGGCGCGGCAGCCGCGGCATTTTTCGCTGTCCACGGAAAGCGCGGGCTTGGCTTTCACGTACTTTAAGAGCATGCAGGGTTTTCTGCAGATGATGACGGAGGGCTCGTCCACGTTGAGTTCTTCCTTGATCGCAGCCTCAAGCGCCTTGAGGTCGGAAGGATCGACCGTCTTTACGCGCCTGATGCCGATGGCTTCGCACACTTTTTCAAGACTGACCGGCGGAACGGGCTGCATTTTTAATGTGTAGCCGGTTGCAGGGTTCTGCTGATGGCCGGTCATGCCGGTGATGGAGTTATCAAGAATGAGGACAGTGGAAATGCTACTGTTATAAGCGATATCGGTAAGACCCGTGATGCCGGAATGGAGGAACGTAGAGTCGCCGATGACGGCCACGGTCTTATTCGCGGTTTCGGGACGCGCCATATTGAAGCCGTGCAGCATCGAAATGCTCGCGCCCATGCAAACGGTGGAATCCACCGCGGAAAGCGGCGCAGACGCACCCAGCGTATAGCAGCCGATATCGCCCATGACGGTCAGCTTCATCTTGGAAAGCGTATAGAAAACGCCTCTGTGCGGGCAGCCCGCACACATGACCGGAGGACGCGGCGGAACGGGCTCGTCGAAAGTGCGGATATCGCCGACATCGATGCCCATGGCCTTTTTGATCTTGACCTGAGAAAGTTCGCCAATCAGGCCGAAAACATCTTTTCCCATATCTACGCGGATACCGGCGGCGCGCATCTCGGTTTCGAAAACGGGATCCAGCTCTTCAACGACGACAAGCTTTTTGACCTTTTCGGAGAACGCGCGGATGGAATCCATGGGAAGCGGATAGGAAAGGCCGATTTTATAAACGCTGGCGTTCGGGAACGCTTCCTTCACATACTGATAGCAGGAAGAGCCGGTAACAAAGCCGATTTCGGTATCGCCCATTTCTTCTCTGTTCAGGGGGCAGTTTTCGGAATAGGCCTTCAGATCGATAAGGCGCTTTTCAACGACAAAATGGCGCTTGAAGCCGTAGCCGGGATTCATGACGTACTTGGAGGGATCCTTTACGTACGGAAGCGTTTCTCTCTCCTCGCGGTCATACAGCTCAACAAGGCTCTGGGAATGCGCAACGCGCGTGAGCGTTCTTAAAAGAACGGGCGTATCAAATTTTTCGGAGATATCAAAGGCGATCTTCGCAAAATCGCGGCACTCGGTGCTGTCGGACGGCTCAAGCATGGGAATCTTGGCCGCTCTTGCATAATGCCTCGAATCCTGCTCATTCTGAGAGGAATGCATGGCGGGATCGTCGGCCACGCAGATCACATAACCGCCGTTTACACCGGTATAAGCAGAAGTGAACAGCGGATCGGCCGCAACGTTTAAGCCGACATGCTTCATGGCGGTAAAGCTTCTTACGCCTGCAACGCTTGCGCCCAGCGCAGCCTCGGTCGCCACCTTTTCATTGGG
>JAZSFI010000460.1:0-2752 GCA_045532135.1 Clostridia bacterium
ACGCTCACGATGTATCTGATCGTTCTGCCGCTTGTGTTTCTGGCAGCGTTTATCGACGCAATCGGCGGAGGAGGAGGACTGATTTCGCTGCCTGCGTATTACCTTGCAGGCCTTCCGCCGCATCTGGCCGCGGGCACAAACAAGATGAGCGCGTGCTTCGGGTCGTTTACGGCGACACTGACGTTCCTTAAAAAAGGAAAACTGCTCCTTTTGCCTTCGCTTTGCGCGGTTCTCGGCGCGCTTCCGGGCGCATACATCGGAACGGAAATCGTAAAGCACATGAGCGCGGAAACCGTTCGGCTGATTATGTTCATCCTTTTGCCGATCGTCGCCCTTTTTATGGTGCTCAGGCGCAACAAAGACTATCCGGTAAAGCCGGTCACGCGAAAAACCATGGTTTTATGCCTCATAATCGGCCTTGCCGTCGGCTTTTATGACGGATTTTTCGGACCCGGTACCGGCACATTCTACATTCTTCTGTTCACACGCTTCTGCGGCATGGAAACGGTTACCGCCTCCGGCAGCGCAAAGCCCGCAAATTTCGCCTCCAACGTCGCCTCACTCACCAGCTACCTCTTCGGCGGGCATGTACTTTTCGCCCTTGCGCTTCCCGCAATGGTATGTTCGTCCGTAGGCGGCATTCTGGGTTCGCGCATGGCCATCAAAAAAGGCGCAAAATTCATCCGCTACATCATGCTGGCCGTTGTATTTATGATTCTGGTCAAGCTCGTAATCGATTGGCTGTGGCCGAATTTATTGTCGTAAAACCGTAAAAATCACTGCGGAGAGGGAGAAAAAACCTCTCCGTTTTCTTTTCTGTTAAATTGTGCCGTCCGCTTCGCCGCCTGCGCGAACGAGCGCGGCATATTTTTTGTCCATTTCCATAAGCTCGTCGTGCGTTCCGCATTCTGAGATCGTTCCGTTTTCAAGGAAATAGATTCTGTCGCAGTTGCGGATGGTGGACAGGCGATGGGCGATAAAGAGCGAGGTTTTACCAGCTGAAATCCGGTCGATGGAGGTCTGGATGAGCGATTCGGTTTCGCTGTCGATGTTTGCGGTGGCCTCGTCCAGCACCAATACGCGCGGCTTGTGCGCAATGGCGCGGGCAAAGGAAATCAGCTGCCTTTCTCCGGTCGAAAACGTGCTTCCGCGCTCTGCAACCATATAATTCATGCCGCCGGGAAGCCGGCTTACAAATTCCTCGGCGCAGGACAGGCGCAAAGCTTCCATAACCTCATCATCCGAAATGGGCGCATGAATGCGCACATTGTCTGCGATGCTGCCCACGAACAGGAAAACATCCTGAAGAACGACGCCGATCTGGCTTCTGAGGGAGGAAAGCTTCCAATCGTTGACATTTACGCCGTCGACCAGAATTTCTCCCTTCTGAACGGTATAAAAACGGGAGATGAGGGAGATGATCGTGGTTTTGCCCGCGCCGGGTGCGCCGACAAAGGCGCACTTTTCGCCTATGTTCACTTTAAAGGAAAGCCCTTTTAATACCCAATCCTCGCCCGTATAGGCAAACCAGACGTCCTTGAACTCCACTTCACCCTTCATTTCAGCCTCGTATCCGCCCGTCTGATCGGGATTTTCGAGGTTTTCCTCGTTGTCCAGAAGCGAGAAAATGCGGTCGGCGGAAACGAGAGAGGACTGAACGGTGTTGTATTTTTCCGCCAGATCGTTGATCGGCTCGAAAAACTGCTTGATATAGGTGGTCATCGCAACGAGCACGCCCGCTTCGGCAATCGTCGGATCGATTCCCGCCAGCTTGTAGCCTGCAATCAGCAAAAGGAAAATCGCGCCGGCGTTTACAACTTCCATGACCGGGCGCATAATTCCGTTCATGAGCACCTGAAAGCGCGTGGTTTTCTTGTAGTTGCGATCCAGCTCGTAAAGCCCCTCGCATTTTTCCCTTTCGCGCGAAAATACCTGAACAACGCGGATGCCGGACAAGGATTCGGCGATAAAACCGTTGATTTTTCCGATGATCGCTTTCATTTTGACGAAATTTCGTCTCAGCGCGCCTTTACAAAGGATGGTGATGACGAAAATTACCGGCACGGCGCAAAATCCCACCAGCGCCAGCTGCCAGTTCATCGAAAGCATCATGGCGACAATGCCGACAAGCAAAAGAATATCGCGGAACAGTCCGCTTAAAACATCGCCGTAGAATTCGTCCAGCGCCTCAACGTCGTTGGTCGCACGGGTCAGAAGGCGCCCCGAACCCATGTCGTCCATATCGGACAGGGTCATCAGATGAATATGTCTGAACATCCGCATTCTCACGCTGTGCAGAATCTTCTGGCAGGTGCGCGTAATCATGCGCGACTGAATCAGGGACGACGCCGCGCTTATAAAAATCACCAGAAAATAGCTGATTCCAAGGCCCGTCAGCGTGGAAGTAAAGAAAGAACCCGTTTTTTCGCCCGTTCCGGTCAGAAAATCATCGATAATCGTCTGATAAATGCGCGGCTTGATCAGATCCGCCATATTCGCAAGCACGATAAACCCGGCCACGATCAAAAGTCGCGCCCAGTACGGCTTCATGAGCAGAAGAAGCTGCGAAAGCGCGCCTCTTTTCGCTTCATAACTTTCTGTGTGCTTATTTGCCATGCTCGTTTTCCTCTTGTCGATTCTGAAGCGCGAAAAGACGCGCATAATCGCCGTTTTTTTCAAGTAATTCTTCGTGCGTTCCGCGCTCGGTGATGCGGCCGTCAGAGATGTAGAGAATTTCATCCGCATCGCGCAC
>JAZSFI010000207.1:0-5105 GCA_045532135.1 Clostridia bacterium
GTTGACCGCATACTGAACCGAAGCGGAGGAGAGGAAATACTGTTGCTTTAAGCGCAGCTCCTTGCCTTCGTAGTGGTTGTCTTCGGGATAGAGAACTTTGCTGATGACTTCGGCGATTTCCTTTTCTTCCACGGCCTGCGCATAGTCGCCGCGGTTGAAGGACTGCATGTCAAGAGACTTGGTGGCGCGCGCCGACCAGCATCTTAACATATTAACCATGTGGCTGTCGTAGCCGATGACGGGCATGTCGTAGGGCACGGCCTGCACGGTTTTGTAGTTTTTGTGGATATAGTGGATGCGTCCGTTGTCTTCGACGGAATCGACATAGCCGCCGAAGTGAACCTCCACCGCCTGATCGGGGCGGCAGACTTCCCACATATTGCCGTTTTCCAGCCAGTTGTCGGGCATTTCCACCTGGAAGCCGTTGACGATTTTCTGGCGGAAAAGGCCGTATTCATAGCGGATGGTGCAGCCCATGGCGGGAAGCTCAAGGGTGGTCAGGGAATCAAGGAAACAGGAGGCAAGTCTTCCAAGACCGCCGTTTCCGAGACCCGGTTCCGGCTCCTGCTCAAAAATGACGCTGGAATCGATGCCCAGCTCCCTGAGCGCCTGCGCGTAATTGTCCTCGTTTACGAGGGAAACCATATTGTTGTGAAGCGCACGTCCCACGAGGAACTCTGCGGAGAGATAGTAAAGCTTTTTGCAGCCCTGCTTTTTGCGAAGACCGTGGGAAGCGGTGCGGCTTTTCATAACCTCGTCGCGAACGGTCTGCGCGAGCGCATCGTACAGCTGGGCGCGCGTGGCTTCGGAAATTTCGCAGCCATGATTTCTTTCAAGCTTTCCGATGATGGAAGCTTTGATTTCATTTACAGATAAACGCTGAACAGGCATAGGTCAAAATCCCCCATTTGAATCGCGTGATTGAAATATTATATCATCAGATTGCTTTTCGTTCAAGCATCCGTTTGTTTATAATGGGATTTTCTCATTAAGCTTCCACAAATTCGATGGATTTTTTTGAGGATATTGCGATTTTGTGTTGTTTGTTGTATACTATAAAGGGCGGATGTGCGCCAAATTGCATGCGCAATTGGACAAAAATCCATTTTGCAGCGGATCTGGAGGAAGGGAAAACGGATGCTTTCGAGCCGGAAACAACTGAATGATTTATCGTTTGCGTCTGATAAGCTCTATGCGCCGACCGAGCGGGAAAATGCGCGCATGAAGGAACTTCTTCTGATGATTTATAAGGACGTGTTTGCCGTTTGCGAGGAAAACAACCTTACGCTGTTTTTGGGCGGCGGAAGCGCGCTGGGCCAAGTGCGCCACGGCGGGTTCATCCCGTGGGACGACGACATGGATCTTATGATGATCCGAGAGGACTACGAAGCGTTCAAGAATATTTTTGACAGAACGCTTTCATCAAAATACATCCTGCAGGTTCCGGGCGCTGAAGGAAAAACCGCAACCAACCTTTTCATGAAAGTCATTTTAAAGGGCACAAAATGCGTCGAGCTCGTGCAGGCGAACGCGCCGGGCGAGCATGGACTGTGGATTGATATTTTCCCCATGGAATACGCGCCCGATCACAGAATTCTTCGCCGCATAAAGGGATTTTTGACAGACGCGCTGGCATATGTCTGCGTTTCCAATTATATGAGACGGTTTGAATCTGATGAAATGCGCGCCTATGCAATGGGTTCGGCAGGCGCGAAAATCAACCGCCTGATTCGAAAAACGCTGGGATTTATGACCGCGTTTTTACCCTATCAGAAGATGTACGACTTTTTCGACCGCTTTTCAAGGGGCAAAAGAGAAACGGATTACATTACCATTCCCACCGGAATCCGCCATTATATGGGCGAGCTTCACAAAAAGGATGTGTTTTTTCCCGCAAAGGAAGCGTACTTTGAAGGAGAAAAGGCATACCTTCCGAACAATACCCACGAATATCTTCACAAGCTTTACGGCGACTACATGACCCCGCCGCCCGAAAACAAGCGCGAGCGGCATCTGTATGTCGATCTTGATTTTGGTGCATACCGGGAGAAGACGCATGAATAAGACGGCCGACACAATCAAAAAAATCGCGGTTTCCTGTGCCGCGCGCGTGCTGTTGACTCCGCTTACTCTTTTGCCGGTGAAAAAAAACCGCGTGCTGTTCGTAAGCTTCAGAGGAAAGCAGTATTCCTGCAATCCCCGCGCCATTTCGCAGGCGCTTGTCAAAAAGGCCGGCGGCGCGCTTGAAATCGCATGGGCGTTTCACGATGCAGACGCGTTTCGGTTTCTTGAAAACGAAGGCGTAAAGGTGCTTTCGGATTCTTCGTTTGAATTTCTGAAATACGCTGTCACTTCGCGCGTGGTTGTCACCAATACCTATTATAAGCCGCACGTTCCCCGCCGCAAAAATCAGTTTTTCATCCGAACCTGGCACGGCGGCGGCGCATACAAGCGCGTGGGAAGCGCGCAGAGCATGCCGTTTTGGGAGCGCGTGTTTGTAAAAATGCAGCAGCAGGGCGCGAATTTGTATCTTTCGTCGAGCAAAGCGTTTTCCGAAATGACGATCCGCGAGGCGTTCGGATATAAAGGCGAAATTCTTGAGTGCGGCATGCCCCGAAACGACCGTCTCGTAAAGGGCGATTGCGATCAGGCGAAAAAGTGCGTATATGAATATCTGAATCTTCCTGAGGACATTCATCTTGCGCTTTATGCGCCGACCTACCGCGACAATATGGACAAAGACGGACTTTATCCGGATTTTACCCGCATGGAAAAGGCGCTTGAATGCCGCTTTGGCGGAAAATGGAAAATCGCCTACCGCGGACATCATGTCTACTATAAAAACAGGTTTTCTGAAAAAATCCCAAACGCGACCGGATACATGGACATGCAGGATCTGCTTTTGGCTTCCGGCGCGCTTATTACCGACTATTCCTCCTCCATCTGGGATATGTCGCTTATGATGAAGCCCGTGTTTTTATTTTGCCCGGATCTTGAAGCCTACATCGGCGGGCGCGACTTTTTTACGGACATTCATTCGTGGCCGTTTCCGCTGTCGGAATGCGACGACGAGCTTGAAAAAAATATTCTCGCCTTCGATGAAGACAAAATGCGCACGGCATATTTACAGCACCACAAGGCGCTCGGAAGCTTTGAAAGCGGAAACGCTTCCGAAATTGCGGCGGACAGAATACTTTCTGTGTGCGGACAGGGGAAAGACATATGATTCACACCTTGAAGCTTTTAAAGCTTATGACAATAACCATGATTATGCGCGTTTTGTTTCGCGTGTTTTACATTTTTCCGATCCGGAAAAACCGCGTGCTGTTTCAGGCGTTTCGCGAAAAACAGTATTCGTGCAACCCCAAATACATCAGCCGGAAGCTTCGCGAGCTGTACGGGGACGACGTTGAAATCGGCTGGAGCTTTCGAAATCCCGAGCCCTTCCGCTATCTGGAAAAGGAAGGAATCCGGGTGCTCAAAAGCCGCACGCTTGCGCTTTACAAATTTGCGCTCACGGCGAAGGTTGTGTGCACCAATACGTATTATAAGCCGACGCTTCCCAGGCGCCGCGGCCAGTTTTTCATCCGGACATGGCACGGCGGCGGGGCATACAAGCGCGTGGGCAGAATGGAAAAGCTTCCGTATCTGAAAAAGAAATCCCTGGAGCTTCAGGCGCAGGGCGCGCATCTGTATTTGTCCTCGAGCAAGGCTTTTACCCAAATGACCATCCGCGATTCCTTTGGATATACGGGCGAGGTCATGGAGTGCGGCATGCCGAGAAACGACATTCTTTTAAACGGCGATCACGAGGCTGTTTCCGCGCGCGTCAAAAAGGCGCTTGGGTTCAAAGAAGACGAACGCCTTGCTCTCTATGCGCCCACGTACCGCTATGATCTCGGCCTTGACCACTACGATATCGACTATAAAGGCGCGCTGAAAGCGCTTGAAACACGCTTTGGCGGCAAGTGGAGGTTTGCCTTCAGAACCCACAATTTTGTGGAGATGAAGGCGGGCGACAGAATCGGAAATGATGTAACGGACGCCACCGATTATCCGGACATGCAGGAACTGCTGATTGCGGCGGACGCGCTGTTTACCGATTACTCCTCCTCCATCTGGGATATGTCCCTCATGTACAAGCCCGCATTTTTGTATGCGACCGATTTGAAGGCCTATGAAAGCGGCCGCGATTTCTATATGGACATTCACTTATGGCCGTTCCCGCTTTCCGAAAACAACGAAGAACTCATCAAAAACATTCTCTCCTTCGATGAGGAGAAATACAGAAAAGACGTAAAGGCGCACCACGATACGCTCGGCAGCTGCGAAACCGGATGCGCGAGCGAGATGGTGGCAAGGCGCATTTTTGACGTGATGACGAAAGGATAATGATATGAATATTGCGCTCATCTTTGCCGGCGGAACGGGCACGCGCGTAAATTCCAAAACCCGCCCAAAGCAGTTTCTGGAGCTGAACGGAAAACCCATCATCATTCATACCCTTGAATATTTTGAGGACGCGCC
Source organism: Clostridia bacterium (assembly GCA_045532135.1). Lineage (GTDB taxonomy): Bacteria > Bacillota > Clostridia > Christensenellales > Aristaeellaceae > SFHK01. The sequence goes on from JAZSFI010000207.1 coordinate 4,528, forward strand.
GTCCGTTGACGCAATCTGCGTTGTGTGTCTTGAGGGATGGATTCAGTATTTCAGGGATCTTGTCAAAAAATACAATCTGCAGAAGATCCGCTGGGTCGTGCCCGGCGGAACCAGCGGTCAGGACAGCATTTTTAAAGGCCTTTGCGCCGTGTATGAAGATGAAACTGTACCCAAGGACGCGGTTATGCTCATGCATGACGGCGTGCGCCCGCTGATTTCAGTGAAAACCGTGGAGGACGTCGTCGCCTGCGCCCGCGAAAACGGAAACGCGGTGACCGTCACCAGCGCCTACGAAACCATCATTACGGTGGATGAAAACGAAAATGTTTCGGATGTTGTGGACAGAAAGCGCGCAAAGCTTGCCCGCGCGCCGCAGGCATTTCATTTAAACGATATTTATTCAGCGCATATCCGCGCAAAAGCGGAGAATTTTGACGCGATTGATTCCGCAACGCTCATGCGCCATTTCGGACACAAGCTTTACACCGTTGAAGGCCCGGTGGAAAACATCAAAATCACATCGCCTTCCGACTTTTACATTTTCCGCGCCATCTATGAGGAAGTCGGATCGTAGCCAT
>JAZSFI010000044.1:0-3475 GCA_045532135.1 Clostridia bacterium
CGCTTATAAAAGCCTTCAAATATCGTTCGGTCACTTCTCTTACCGAGTGGATTACAGATGAAATGATCCTAGCCCTGAAAGGCGAACGTGATTTTGATATAGTTACCTTTGTCCCGATGCACTTTCTAAGACGAATCCACAGAGGATACAATCAGGCGGAGCTTCTTGCATTCATGGTTTCAGCAAAACTCAATCTTCCTCTTGAATCCACATTGGTCAGACGCCGCTTTACAAGAAAACAAGCGACGCTTTCCGGAAGAAAACGTCGCACGAACCTGATTCATGCTTTTGATATAAAGAGCACGAATATAAAAGGAAAACGCATTTTGCTTGTAGATGATGTTCGTTCAACCGGAACAACCATCATTTCCTGCGCACAGGTTCTTTTAAATAACAGCGCTCGTTCAGTAAGCGCATTAACGTTTGCCTGCGGAAGAAGCAAATAAGATTTTCCATAGACAAAACTTCGAAAGAAAATTTGGATTGCGGTAAAAAAAGAGTAAAAATATGCTTGCAAAACGCATCTTGTTCATGTATAATATTTTCGGTTGAAAAAGGACGGGTCTGTGGTTGCAAGTCGATGCCAGTCGCAGGCAAAACGATCCACGTAAGGCGGGCAAAGTCCCGTTGAGCATGGTGCGGCTTAGATGTAAGACCGGCCGACACAAATATGTCGAGAGAGGCAGTAGTGGGGAGCAAAGCTTATGAGCGAACCCTCCAGCCGGCGAGTGTGGGGGCAAAAACCAGGTCAGCCGCCCTTTGACAGCCCGATTACAAATGTGGGGGTATTTTCCAATGTACGAAGACAAGACGCTGGTATGCAAAGATTGTGGCAATGAGTTCGTATTCACTGCCGGCGAACAGGCTTTCTACGCCGAGAAGGGCTTCCAGAATGAGCCCACCCGTTGCAAGAGCTGCCGCGATGCCCGTAAGGCCAGCCGCAACACCAACAACGGCGGCGAGCGCGAAATGTTCGAAACCGTATGCGCAGAGTGCGGCAAGCCCACTCGCGTTCCTTTCATCCCTAAGTCTGATCGCCCGATCTATTGCTCCGAGTGCTACGCTGCCAAGCGTCAGTAATCATAACGTAGATCACAAACGAAAGAGCTGTTTCAAAAATGGAACAGCTCTTTTTTTATAAAAATGTCAAATGCGCGGGCAATCGCTGATCGCCCGCGCCCATTTAAATCTTTTTGAAAATTTTCGTTTCGCCTGTTTCTCTCGATTCCTCCGCAAGAAAAACCGCCTGATGCCCGTAGACAGAGTCTTCTAGAGAGGTAAGGGAAGGCGTTGTTTTTTCACCTTTCACATACTTTACAAAATCCTCAACCAGTCTTTGATCGCCGCCGCCGTGTCCGCGTGCGTCAAGACCCAGAAGGGGGTTTTTCTTTTCCGTCCGGCATTCGCAGCCCGGGCGGGTGTCGATGGTTCTGAGCGTATATTCGCCGTCTTCAAAGCTTCCGTAGATTTCGGCCTTCGTGCCGACAATGTGAATGGTGCGTTCGTCTTTGCCGGAGCCGGAAATCATATTGAAGCTTCCGGTAGAGCCGTCCTCAAAGAGAATGGAAATCGTCTGATGATCAACAACGTCATTATCGCATTTATATACGCATCTTCCAAAGGGACTGTCGCCCTTTAACAGCGCGATTTTATCTTCGATTGTCACGTTTTCCTTTCCTTCGAGCTCTGTCCACACATAGAACCTCCATCTTTCTGGATGATCTATATACATGGATTTTGCGGAATAATCGCATGTATCCACATATGGGCAATCGATCATGCATCTTGTTCCGCTGCCTGCAGGCGCTTTATCGCTTCTGAACTGGAAAAGGCCTCCAAAACTCGAAATCGCCTTGGGCGCTTTTGACATCATCCACATAATGATATCAAGATCATGGCAGCTTTTTGCAAGCAGCATTCCGCTTTGGCATTTTTCAAACGAATTCCATTTACCGCGCACATAGCAGGTCGCCATATGATTATAGGAAACATATTCGCTCGCCTCTACGGACACGATTTCACCGAGCACGCCGTCCCTGATTTCCTTATGAATCGCCTGATAGAACGGCGAATAGCGCAAAACATGGCAGATCATCATTTTGCGTCCCGTTTCCTGCTGAACGCGGTAAAGCTCCCACATTTCCTCCTGATTCAGCGCAAACGGTTTTTCAAGAAGAATATCGTATCCGGCGCGCATCAGGGGAATGGACGTTGAAACATGAAGATTGTCCATCGTGCCGTTGATGACGGCGTCCGCGATTTTTCCTTTTTGCGCCAATTCCTGCGCGTCACGAAAACAGTTTTCCGCGGGAAAGCCGAACATTTTTCGAAATGCATCTCGTCTTATCTGATTGGGATCGGCAACGCCCACAACCTTCATAAGATCGGGATGCTCCAAAGCGTATTTCCCGTACCATTCGCTTCTGTGGCCTGCGCCGACCAAAATAACTGTAACGGGACCCATCATTTTGTTCACCTTCCTATTTGCTCAAACGTTCGATCAGATCTTTCATCAGTGCATCGCGCTTGATATGCGTAACATAAGAAATCACATGCCGTCTGTCGTCATAGGAATAATGGTGGTCGTACTGACAGATGGGCGAGGAGACGATCTTGTAATCCATAAAGCGATTCATATCATTAACAAGATATGCAACTGCTGTCACGTCCCAGATCACGCGCGTCCAGGGCAATCCTTCGGCATAGAGGTTCGCTTCGTTGATCGCAGACTTTGCAAGATAGGTGCAAAGCGGATTTTTATCCATGAACCAATAATTGAGCTCAGGTTCCGAAATATAGAAGTGATCCACAATCCCCATGCAGGGAAGCTGCACAACAGGCGCGCCGCAGCCGAAAATCACTCGGGCAGCGGCAACGTCCTGCATCATGTTGAATTCCTTTGTGTCCGGCCACTCACGGGAATTTCCGCCGAGCCAGACAATTACGATTTTATTCTTTATTTCAGGGTTCATTAAAATTGCTGAAGCAACGTTTGTGATTGCGCCGATGGCAACGACATAGAGAGGATTTTCTTCAGAATAATTCATTGCACGCGCTGCAAGATCTTTCGCTGCATCTGAAATCTGAGGCGTTTTTTCATCCGCCAGATAATCAATCGAGCCTTTGAAAGTAACTTCCTTAAATTCCTCACATCCTGCAAGATTTAAAAGCGTCAGAATTTCGTTATAGCTTTTAATCATACCGTCTTCGGGACCGGTCGAATGGGCGTTAAAAAAAGGCGCGGCATACAGGGCTTTGACATTCAATCGCTCTTTATAGGAAAGCATATAGGAAAGCGCAAACTGATCGTCGATTTCATTAAAGGTGTCGGTATCAAGAACAACGTCAACAGGGCCGGTCGGGGGCAAAAGTCTTTTTTCGAAATCGTTCATAAAAGCATCTCCTTACCATTTTTTATCGCGAAAATCGCGCCATACATTTTCAAAGAAATCATCGTCCTCCGGGATGGGATTTA
>JAZSFI010000407.1:0-1945 GCA_045532135.1 Clostridia bacterium
TCCTTGGCTCACAGAACGACATGGCTACGATCCGACTTCGGCCTGATTGTGACTTGTGCCCTGAACGGTCAGCTGCTCGTGGAGCTTGCTTGAGCGCTTGATGGCGAGGGAATGAACGGTGACGGATTCGGGGTTCAGACCGGTTACAATATTGAGCGTGCGCTCAAAATCGTGAAAATCCTCGCCCGGAAGCGCGGCGATCAAGTCCATATTGATGTGGTCAAAGCCGATTTCGCGCGCCAGATTAAAAGCTGTCAGCGTTTCTTCCGATGTGTGGCGGCGGCCGATGATTCTGAGCGTTTCGTCTTTAAATGTCTGGGGATTGACGGAAATGCGCTCGACGCGGTTTTTCTTGATCGCAAGAAGCTTTCCGCGGTCGATCGTGTCGGGACGTCCGGCTTCGACCGTCCATTCTGCCGCATCCGGGAAATGGTGCATGGCCTCCTGCAGGATGCGGTCGAGCTGTTCTTTCGAAAGAGACGTGGGTGTTCCGCCGCCCATGTAACCGGCGCGAAGGCGCAGGTTCATCTGCTTCATGAAACTGCTGGTTTCGCGGATTTCCTGAATGAGCGCGTCCACATACGGCTCTGTGAGTTTTCCGTTTCCGATTTCGCCGGAAGCAAAGGAACAGTAGGCGCATCGGGTTACGCAGAAGGGAATGCCGATGTACAGATCAAACGTGTCCTTTGGCGGGTCAATGATGCCTTTTTGCATCGTGACGATTTCCTTTAAAAGACTCGCCTTTTCTTCCGACACGAAAAATTCTTCCATGACCCATTTTTCAGCTTCTTCGAGCGTCATGCCCTTTGACATGCCTTCATACAGGAGACGGGTGGGACGGATGCCGGTCAGGCTGCCCCACGGCGGCATGCGGTCAAGAGAGGAAGACATCAACAGGAAAAGCGCGGTCTTTGCTGCGCGTTTGAGCGTTCGCTTTTCTTCAAGACCGCCGTATACGCTGTCCACCGAATGACTGCGTGCAAACTCTCCGTTCAGGACGGCGGTTTCCGTCCAAACGCCCGCTTCTTGCGTATGAATGTGGCGGATGCTTGTATCGCCTGCATCGGGCGTAATCGGGATGTCGCCCAAAAACAGACGGATGACCTCGCAAAGCTCGGGATAGAGCCATTCAAGGTTGGTTGTCAGGCGAACGGATGTAATCGATTGAGAAATCATCTGTAGAAGCCCTTTCGAATGTCGCCTACCGGCGCGCCTGCGCCGTGGCCGGGATAAACAAAGGTTTCGCTCGGGAGAGCGAAGAGCGTTTTGAGCGACTTGAACAGTTGCGTCCAGCTGCCGCCGATAAAGTCGGTGCGCCCGAAGCCGTTTGAAAACAAGGTGTCGCCCGAAATGAGCGCGCCCTGATTTTCAAGATACAGACATACGCCGCCCGGCGTGTGTCCGGGCGTGTGGATAACGGTAAAACGGATGCCGGCAATCTCAAAATCGCCCTGTCCGATAAAGCCGTCCGGCTGGATGGGAATAAACCTGTCCGCGTCCGAATCAGGACAGAGGTTATAGGTTCTGTCGGACAGGAAGACGGCGTCATTTTCGTGGATAAACACTTTTATGCCGAATTCCTTTTGAAGATGCGCGCTGCCCAGCATATGGTCGTAATGACCGTGGGTGAGCAAAATGCCCTCGGGCGTCAGAGAAAGAGAGGCGAGCGCGCGCTTTATGAGGTTTACATCGTCGCCCGGATCTATGAGAACGGCCTTGTTCGTGTCCTCGGGATTCAGAATATAGCAGTTGGCTTTAAGTTCGCCCACGGGGAGCGCGCGGATATTGATGCGGGACATTTTAAAACTCTCTCCTGCTGTCAAGAAGAATGGTTACGGGGCCGTCGTTTACGAGGGCGACCTCCATGTGGGTGCGGAATCTGCCGGTTTCAACGGAAATACCGGCAGAAGCGATCATTAAGTCGGAGGCCAAGCGGTCTTAGGAA
>JAZSFI010000147.1:0-2270 GCA_045532135.1 Clostridia bacterium
ATGGGATAACGAACCCTCGCTGAACGTGATCTCCTCCAAGACGAAGATCGCTGCAAACCTGCTTGGACGCAAGGCCGGCGATGCGGTGGAGCTTGCGGATGCCGAAGGCAAGGCGATTGCCGCAACGGTCGTGCGTGTCGAGCCGCTCTCTGACGAACTCAAGACCTGGATCAAGGGCTAAGGAAAGGAACCTTAAGTCATGGCAACAGCAAAGAAAAGCACAGTCAAGAAGTCTGCGGCGGAAACGCCCAAAAAAGAGAAGAAGTCTCCGCCGAAGATGAAGAAGATGGTGGTGAAGCAGCCTTCTGCAGCGGTGGAAGAGGAGCTTTTCGAGAATGATTCCAAGGATTTCGCGTTTGCGTTTGCCGCATCCATGATGCAGGAGCAGAGCGCAGAGGATGAAAAGAAGTCGCAGGAGGCCGCATCCAATACGGTCAAGCTTACGAAGCGTCCTACATCCCGTTCGCGCGGGGAGGAGACGCTTAAGTTCTCCGATTCCGACCTTGCCCAGTTCCGCAAGTCGCTGATGGCGCTCCGTCAGTCCATCGTCGGCAAGACGGCTACGCTGAAGACCAATGCGTTGGAGCAGACGATCGACCGCGCCGGAGAGGACGAGGATGGAAGCGACAGCTTCATGCGTCTTCAGAACCTCGGTCAGGTGGGCGTGCAGAACAAGACTCTCCAGAAGATCGAAGAGGCGCTTCACAGAATTGGCGACGGCACCTACGGCATCTGCGACATGTGCGGTCAGCTCATCCGCAAGGCGCGTCTCCAGCATCTTCCCTTTGCGCACACCTGCATGGAGTGCCAGAGTGAGATGGAGGCCAACCGCGATCCCCGGAGCTGACGGATCCGTCCATGCGCAGGTTGGTGTTCTCCTTTGCCGCCGTGACGCATCTGCTCCTGCTGGATCAGATTGTGAAGGTGTATGCAGTTCAACGGCTCAAGGGAGCCCCGCCTGTTGAAGTGCTGCCTTTTTTCAACCTTGCGTATGTAGAGAACCGTGGATGCGCCTGGGGAATGTTCCAGGGGCAGGTTTGGCCGCTGGTGGTGTTTGCAATGATCGCTTTTGCGTTTCTTGTGTGGAAGCGCAAAAGCGTGTTCCCTTCCGGAGCATGGGGCTGGATCGCCGAGCATCTGCTTTACGCGGGGATATTGGGTAATCTGATAGACCGGCTCTACTATCGTTTTGTCGTAGATATGTTCGACTTCCATTGGGGAGTGCACCACTTCCCGTGCTTCAATGTCGCCGATGCCTGCATAACGGTTTCGGCAGGAATCCTCATCGCCTTCTCCATTTTTTCGAAAGATCGACGGTAAAAGCATACCTGCGTTGACTGTTGGATGGATTTTCAATTTAGGCCTCAATCATTGTGTCTGGTATTCAGTCTGTTTGGTAATTTGGTCTCCAATTTGCTCGTTATAGCAATCATTTCATTCAGAGATGAAATTTTGATATAATTTCAGTGGTTAAAAAGGCGTAAGGATACAACGATGCCCGATAAGATTAAAGAACGCGATGCTGGAAAGACGATTCAGGAGAAGGCGAATGTCCTTTGGGATGTCGCCAATTCGCTTGCGGGGCTTTACAAGCCGCATGAATACGGGCTTGTCATTCTGCCGATGGCGGTGGTGAAGCGGTTTCACGACTGTTTAAAGCCTACGCATGCCAAGGTGCAGAAGGAGTTTCAGGCGAAAAAGCATCTGCAGGTGCGCGAGGCGTTTCTGCGCAAGGCTTCCGGATACAACTTTTACAATACTTCCAAGTTCACCTTTGAAACGCTCCTTGCTGACGCAAAAAATATCGGTGCGAACTTCCGTGACTATCTGAACGGTTTTTCCGACAATGTGCGCGATGTCCTTGAGCAGATGAAGTTTGAAGATCAGATCGCCACAATGGAGAAGGGCGGCGTTCTGTATCAGGTCGTCTCCGATTTCAATTCTTCGAAGGCTGATATGTCGCCCGACAAAGTCGCCACGAACGACATGGGGTACATTTTCGAAAATCTCGTCGCCCGGTTTTCCGAAAGCTACGATGAACAGGCCGGTGCCCACTTCACGAGCCGTGACATCATATACCTTATGTGCGATATACTGACGGCGTTCGGTACAGGAAGGAATGGTGTTTCCAAAACCGTCTATGACATGACGATGGGTACGTCGCAGATGCTCACGTGCATGGAGGATCGGCTCAAGGAAATCGATGCGTCAGTCGAGGTGACGAATTTCGGGCAGGAATTCAATCCTTTTACCTTCGGTATCGCCAAGGC
>JAZSFI010000404.1:0-2556 GCA_045532135.1 Clostridia bacterium
AGGTTATTAAGATTATGAACGTTCGTCAGGCGGTCATACAGAAGACGATACAGCTGAATATACGCCTCAGGGCCTTTTGCGCCCCACCAGAACCAGCCGCCCGAAGCTTCATGCAAAGGCCTCCAGAGAATCGGAACGCCTGCATCCTGAAGTTTTTTAAGCTGAACGGCGATTGCGTCGATATCGCGGATCAAAAGATCATAGCCGGCAGGATCATCGCCCGCCATGATTTTCGAAAGATCGATATTTGTGTGTTCAGTGTAAAACGCGCTGTACCAGATACCGGTCAGATACTCCTCCGGCGCATTCCAATGCCATGCAAAGGTAACGATTCCGCCGTCGTTCCAATATTCGATGGCCTTTTCAACGCTTTTGCCGCGCGTTCCGTGTAAGACGCGGGAGGGGGAGTAGTCAATCAGATCAAGACCCAATATGGCGGGATATTCTCCGGTTGCTTCAAAAATGGCCTTGATTTCATCGCCGCTTTTGCCTTTGTCTGAATACTGGCCGGAGATGATGTTTTTGCCGTAAACGTCGGTCATCCAGCTCATCAGGCGTTTTGCGTTTTCCGTGGCATTGGGGTTGACAAGGGAAGCGGAGACGCTGTATATATCTTCGTCTATCATCTTGGAAGGCACAAGTGAAATGGAATCAATCTGCGTCCAGCCCCAGTATTTCAAAATGGCAACCGTATGTTCGCCTTTTTCAAACCAGATGCGTTCAAGCTTAATGTCGCCCCAGAGAATCATCGTACCGGAAATATTTCCGACGCGAACGCCGTCAACTTCAACATAATTCTCTTTATAGCTTCCGCACTTTACTTTTGCAACGATGTCGTAAAAACCGCTTTCGGGAACAGTCATATTGACCATTACGCCGTCGCCGTCATTTTGAAGCCCGTCTACAAAGGTGGTTAGACCCTGCTGTACCACTTTGGCTTTTCCGAGAAGCGTTCCCGATTCGGCTTCAACTTTTATGATACCGGACTCTGAAAGCACGGGATGGGGAATCGCAAAAAGTGAGCAGAGAGAGAGAAGAAGGAATTTTTTTGCGAATTTTATAAACCGCATAATATCATCTCCTTTTTTGTCCATTATAACATATATTGGAGTAAAAACAAGAAAAACCTTCAAACAGCACAGATGTTTGAAGGTTTTCGCTTTTATGTAAAACGGCCTGTTATGCCTTTTGGGAACCAATGGGGTTTACAATACTGAAACCGACATTTACAAGGTGGTCTGCTACGCGCTCCAGGCCGGATACGGCTGAGGAATAATAGGGGCTGACATCTGTTGCGCAAAGCCCACCTGCCAGACGGGTGAAATGATTCTGAATGAGTTCCTTTTTCATTTTGTCTACGATTTCCTCAAGAGCGGCAAGTTCGGTAAGTCCGCTTCTGTTCAACGAATCAAACGCATCCTTAGAAATTGAAAGCATCTTGAGTACTTTTTCCTGCATGATCTGAATGTCGTTTAAACCTTTTTCAGAAAATGCAAGTTTCTTAGTGTGCATTTCCGTAGCGATTTCAAAGAAATTTTCGGCATGATCTCCAATTCGTTCAAGATCGTTGAGAACATGGAAATAAGAACCGATCACAATTTCATCGCTTTCCTCAATATTTTTTGATGAGAGTCTGATCAAAAACTTCGTAAGAGCACTGTTGGTAAAGTCGATTATGCTTTCGTTTCGTGTGATTTGAGAAGCACTTGATAGATCTTTTGAAGACATTGCTTCAAAGGACAGGCATATGTTTTCCTTGACCAAAGAAAACATGTGATCCATTTCTTTCTTCACCTGCATAAGAGCAACAGGCGGCATGGAAAGCAGGCGCTCGTCGATGTATTTGAGAGAATGTGTAATTTCTTCGTTTGATTTATCTTTGATGACGCGTTTTGAAAGACGGACAAGCTGATTGACAAAGGGAAGAAGTATGCAGGTGGTTGTAACGTTAAAAACCACATGGAAAAAAGACACACGCATCTGAAGGGACATAGGATCATTTCCCGGGAACATGGAAGTGAGAAGGGAGACAGCGCTGTCTTTGAAAATCCAAATAATAAGGGCAAAAATCAAGGTTCCTATGATATTAAAGGTAAAATGAATGAAAGCGACTCGCTTTGAGTTGGCATTTGCGCCGACGCAGGCCAAAAGCGCTGTGACGCAGGTTCCTATGTTTGCACCAAGAATAATAAACAGCGCAAGATCCAGTTCAAGGATTCCCGTGCCGACCATTGTGATGACAACGCCGGTTGAGGCGGAGGAACTCTGAATGAGCGCCGTGAACACTACGCCTACCACGATTAAAAGAAGCGGGAAAGAAATCAGACTGAAGATATTTTGAAAGAGGTTTTCGATGAGGGGATTGCCAAAGGCCTGTTCGCTGCTCATAAGATTGAGACCGACAAAAATCAGACCAAGACCGCTGAAGAGAAGGCCTGTAATTTTGATCCTTTCATTCTTGAAAAAACCCATCATTACGCCCATAAAACAGCAAAGATACATCAGCATATTGAAGTAATCGTTTTTGAGGGCGACGAGAACACCGGTGATGGTGGT
>JAZSFI010000200.1:0-1536 GCA_045532135.1 Clostridia bacterium
GTCTTCAAAAAAGCGCGCGCGGAATGAACCGGCTTTGTTTTCAAAGCGGCGGCGTCCTTTTGCGTCCGTTTTTTCCGAAAGGCGGTTGTCAATTTCTTCCCACGCACCCTTTGCATTTTTAAAATGCACGGGAGAAGCGAAGATCACCGCCTGCCTGCGTCCCTGTCCCAAGTCGAAATGCTTCACATTTGCCGTTCGCTTTTCAACGATTTCTCTTCCGGTAAGCGCATTGAAATCCATCCATTTAAGATTTTTCATATTATTCCTCCTTCATATAATAGGGATGCTATTATATATGCGAAACAGAAGCAAATATACACTAAAAATACATGCGGAATATCGAAAAAATGCGTATTTTTGACAGATTTCCAAGAAAGACATCAATTGTTCAGCGGATAAAAAACGGCTTTTCTCTCCCGTGCAATTTTATCTTTACGAACATGAGAAAATATATTATAATAGAGCGTAAAACCAAAACCCGGAGGAATACCTTATATGAAATACGATGTAATTATTATCGGCGCGGGCCCGGGCGGTATTTTTGCCTCCTACGAGCTTGTGAACCTGAAAAAAGACATAAAAGTGGCCGTGTTTGAGGCGGGTCATGCGCTTTCAAAGCGCCATTGCCCCATCGACGGCGAGAAAATCAAAAGCTGCATCGGCTGCAAAAGCTGTTCCATCATGAGCGGTTTTGGCGGCGCGGGCGCATTTTCCGACGGCAAATACAACATCACCAACGATTTCGGCGGAACGCTGTATGAGTACATCGGAAAGAAAAAGGCGCTGGATCTTATGCAGTACGTGGATAAGATCAATCTAAAATACGGCGGCGAGGGCACAAAGCTCTACACCACCGCCGGAAGCAAATTCAAGACCATCTGCATCCAGAACGATCTGCATCTTCTGGACGCTTCCGTTCGCCATCTGGGCACGGACATCAATTTTGTCGTGCTTGAAAACCTGTATGCCGATTTAAAGGAAAAGGTGGAATTCTTCTTCGACACTGCGGTTGTGAGCGTTGAAAAGCTGGAGGACGGCTACAGGGTTCTGACCGCAAACGAGGCGTACGAGTGCAAAGACCTGATCATTTCCGTCGGCAGAAGCGGATCGAAATGGATGGAACAGGTATGCCGCGACATGGACATTCCCACCAAATCCAACCGCGTGGACATCGGCGTTCGCGTGGAGCTGCCCGCGGCGGTATTTTCGCATCTGACGGACGAGCTTTATGAAAGCAAAATCGTCTACCGCACCGAAACCTACGGCGACCGCGTGCGCACCTTCTGCATGAATCCCAAGGGCGCGGTCGTAAACGAAAACACCAACGGCATCATTACCGTTAACGGTCACAGCTACGAAGATCCCAAAAAACAGACCGAAAACACGAACTTCGCGCTGCTTGTCGCCAAGCATTTTTCCGAGCCCTTCAAGGATTCAAAGGGATACGGCGAAAGTATTGCGCGCCTTCCCAACATGCTTGGTGGCGGCATCACCGTTCAAAGGTTTGGAGATCCCGTCAAAGGCCGCCGTTCCACC
>JAZSFI010000286.1:0-8350 GCA_045532135.1 Clostridia bacterium
CATCCCGGTTCCGCCAAAAACATCATGAAAAACGCAGCCCTTATCGCAGCGGAATTTATCACCATGATGCCGGAGGCCGAAACCCCTTCGCATACCGAAAACTATGAGGGCTTTTATCATCTGGTCGGTATGAAGGGCGACGAATCCGAAGCGATGGCGGCCTATATCATCCGCGACCACGACCGCGAAATCTTTGAAAAGCGCAAGGCGTTTTTCGCTTCCTGTGTCGATTTCATCAACATGAAATACGGCGAAGGAACGGCAGTCTGCGAAATCAAGGACAGCTACTACAATATGAAAGACGCGCTCAAGGATCACATGTACATCGTTGAGCGCGCAAAGGACGCCTTCACCGCCTGCGGCGTAACGCCCTTCCTCGTGCCCATCCGCGGCGGAACCGACGGCGCGCGCCTTTCCTGGCGCGGGCTTCCCTGCCCGAACCTCTCCACCGGCGGCATGAATGGCCACGGCCAGCGAGAATGCGCGTGCATCGAGGATATGGAGAAGATGGTGGATGTGCTTTTGGAGATTGTGAAGGCGAAATAAGGAGAGCACGAAGCACTTGTGAGTATAATGACAGATGCGTAAGGCAATCCCTCAGTCAGAAATCAATGGATTCTTGACAGCTCCCTTGTGTAAAGGAAGCTGATTGAGGGATTGTGCAAACGCTTGCTTTTCCATTATCGTTTGTTAGGAGGATCGAATCCCATGAAAAAGCTGATCGCAGTTATCCTTTCCATCATGCTCTTTGCGCTTACAGCGATTTCAGAGGAGGATGCGGAAAACTGGTACCTTGAAAACGCATGGAAGCAAGTGCAGGTTTTAGATGAGATGATATCGAGCGATGCCTATATTAAAATGTATATGTCGCCGCATATCGAGTCTATTTGTACGGAACTCGAAGACCTGATTCCTGAAACGATGCCGCAAACCTATCAGATAGTCAGATTGGATTTGGCGGAAAAAGTGCTGAAGCCAGTGATGTGGTTAAGCGGTATAAGGGGCGAGGTTCTTGAGCAGAACCTTCGAAGTATCCCCAATGCGCTTTTGTCAAGCGTCAATTCGAAAGTCAGTGTGGAATGGATTTCCTTTACGTCTGTCATCAGGACGAGCGAAAGTACGATCATTCCCGATATAGAATTTTCGCCCTTTTTTGTCATATTTGATTTGGGCGGGGACAATCTTCCGATTGTTGTTATTTCCGAAGCAGGCGAAAGGATCGCGAATTTCTCCGCAACTTTTATTAAACGTGAAATGGTTTCCGCATTTACCGATGTCGGTGCGTTGGTTGACGAGCTTCAATAATCCTGACGGAGAAAGGAAGAAACATGAAAAAGCTTCTTTCATTTTTGATGATTGTTTTTCTGCTTACGGTCTTGCCGGCCTTTTCCGAAGAAACGGATATTGCCTACGAGAAAATGAGCTGGGCGCTTTGCGAAAAGCTCATGGAAAAAACGCGCGAGGCGGCGAAGGAGAATACGGCAGGGGTTCGCGAGGATGTGTTTGTCCGCGTTCAGGCGATAGCGTCGCTTCTTCCGGAGAATAAGCCTGAGAGCGTGATCTTCATTGACATGGATGAAATGACGCGTACGCTCAAGGCAAATGCAGAGGAAGCGCTGGCCGATGCGCTTGCCAACGTCAGCGCGGTATCTACCCGTATTCTTTCGTATGTCGACGAAGAAACGCTTGAAAGCGCCATGGCTGCGGCAAACGCGTTTTATGACAAGGCGGAGGATGTGCTGGGGGTTATTTCCGATGAATTTGGCTTGTTTTCCAACAGCGTGATGGAAAATATCACGGAAGAAGACCTTGAAGAACTTAAGGAATTGGGCGAAGCGTTCTCCGGGCAGGTGTTTTCGATTCTCGGAAGCATGCTGGAGGGCGCGGGCAAATATACCCAAGGACTTTTTGAAAGACTCCCGGAAGACACTCAAAACACCATCAATGCTTTTATTGCGGAAGCTTCCGAGAAGCTTGATTCGATTTTTGACGAGCAGGCGATTGCGTTTGTCAATGAAGCTCTGACGCTTACGCATAGTTACTCTTCCGTACAGACGTGCGCAAACGGATTCATCATTTTTGATACGGGCGAATCCGTTGTTCCGGCTGTAAGCATTCAGCATGCTGACAGCGAAACGGTTGTGCTGACGGCAATGTATATGGATAGAGCGATGGCGGATATGCTTTTGAGCATTGAGAATACGATCGAATAGCAGCGCTTCTATTGTGAGAAATGTTGTTCACACACCATTATTGCTACTTTGGAGATACCAATGACATATCCGAAAAAAGGAAAATACCGCCACTTCAAGGGCGGGGAATATGAACTTTTATACATCGCGCGGCATTCTGAAACGGATGAGCCCATGGCGGTATACCGCGCGCTGTATGAAGGCGGGGAAACGCCCAACAATGACGGAATCTGGGTGCGCCCCTTGTCCATGTGGACGGAAATGGTCACGCGGGACGGAAAAACGTTTCCGCGCTTTTCCTATGTGGAGGAAGAAGATTTTGTACCGCCGCCGGACGATTTGGATTGTCCGCCCGCGATGGAGGAAGCTTTTTTTGATGCGCCGGTTGCCGATGGAAGGCTGAAGGCAAAACCGCGCGATATCCGCGAAGTGCTCGCATCCGTTTTCGGCTATTCTTCCTTCCGCGAAGGACAGGAGGAAGTGATTTCCCGGATCATGGAGGGGCGCGATGTGCTTGGCGTAATGCCGACGGGCGCGGGCAAATCCATCTGCTATCAGGTGCCGGCTTTAGCGCTGGACGGATGCGCGATTGTGATTTCGCCGCTGATTTCGCTTATGAAGGATCAGGTGAACGCGCTTACGCAGGCGGGCGTTCAGGCGGCGTATCTGAACAGCTCGCTTTCTGAAAAGCAGGCGCGGCTGGCTTACGAAAACGCATTTTCGGGAAAATACAAAATTATCTATGTTGCGCCGGAGCGGCTTTTGACGGAAAGATTTTTGCATTTGGCTTCGGCCATTAAAATTTCACTGGTTGCCGTGGATGAAGCGCACTGCATTTCTCAGTGGGGGCAGGATTTCAGGCCCAATTATCTGGACATTCCGAAATTCATTTCTTCGCTTCCGACCCGACCGAGCGTCTGCGCGTTTACCGCGACGGCAACGGACAAGGTTCGAAGCGACATCAAAAAATTGCTGAAGCTCGATCGGCCTTTTGAGCGCGTGACGGGCTTTAACCGCTCCAATCTCTATTTTCGCGTTCTGCGCCCGGAGGACAAATTCAAAACGCTTTGCGAGCTTATGCACAAATTTTCCGGCATGAGCGGCGTTATTTACTGCGCCACCCGAAAGACGGTGGAAGATGTTTTCAGAAAGCTCAAGGGCCAGGGATATCCCGTCACGATGTACCATGCGGGGCTTTCCGATGAGGAGCGGAAAACAAATCAGGAATCGTTTTCCATGGACGAAACGCCGGTCATCGTGGCCACGAACGCCTTCGGCATGGGAATCGACAAAAGCGACGTGAGATTCGTTATTCATTACAACATGCCCAAGGATCTGCAAAGCTATTATCAGGAGGCCGGCCGCGCGGGCCGCGACGGCGAGAGAGCCGAATGTGTGATGCTGTACGGGCGGCAGGATGTGGTTACGCAGAATTTCTTTATCGACCACTTGGGCGAGGATGGCAATCTGACGGGTGCGCAGATTGAAAAACTGAAGGCCACTGCGCGCGACAGGCTTTCCGCCATGAAGGGCTACTGTCTGACCGACGGATGTCTTCGAAAGCATATTCTCAATTATTTCGGCGAAGACGCGCCGGAAAAATGCGATATGTGTTCTGGCTGCGAAGCAGGCGGCGCGCGCGCGGATGTGACGGAAATCGCGCTTCCGGTCGTAAGGCTGATCCAGCAAAGCGGAGCGCGGTTCGGCGCGGGGATGATCATCGATGCGCTTCGCGGAAGCAAAAGTGAAAAGGTGATTTCGCGCGGCCTTTCGCGGTTTGATTCTTACGGCGCGCTGGCTTTATACGATCAGGGCACGGTGAGCGAGCTTTTGGACGGATTGATCGACAAGGAATTTCTCAGGCGCACCGAGGGCGAGTATCCCGTCATCATGCTCGGGAAAAACGCGCCCAAGCTTTTGTCGGGCGATATGAAAATGACGTTAAGACACATGCCGCTGACAAAGGCGCAAAAGGGGAAAAAGGAAAAATCGCAGGCGAAATATGTGAAGAGCGCGCCCGAAAAGGGACTTTTTGAATATCTTCGCGCGTTTCGCATGATGCTTGCCAAGGAAGCGGGCGTTTTTCCGTTCATGGTGTTTTCGGACGTAACCCTCAGGGATCTGTGCGCAAAGCGCCCGCATACGCTTGACGATCTATTAAATGTAAACGGCATCGGCGAAGCGAAAAAACAGAAATACGGCAATCTGATTCTCAAAGCCATCTATGAATGGGAGGCGGAAAACGAATGAGTTTGAAAGCAGCCGTGATCGGCGGAATGAATTTTGATGTTGTGGGCATTTCGGAAAGCGCGCTTATGATGCGCGATTCCAATATCGGAAAAATTCGCTTTTCCGCCGGCGGCGTCGGCAGAAATATCGCCGAGCAGCTGGCGCGCCTTGGCGCTGAAACGCAGCTTTTCACATGCGTAAGCGATGATTTTGCGGGACAAATGCTGAAAAACGATGCGAAAATCAAAAACATCGACCTGTCTTTTGCCAAAAACAGTCAATCGAATGCATCCGTATACCTTTCTATTCATGAGCCGGGCGGCGATATGGCGCTTGCGATCAACGATATGAGTCTGATTTCGGAAATTACGCCAGAATATCTTGAATCCGTTCTCCCGGAAATCAAAAAGGCGGACGTGGTTGTGGTGGACGCGAATCTTTCCCCCGAAAGCCTCCGGTTCATCTTTGATCATGTCGATGCTCCGATTGCCGCCGACCCGGTCAGCTGCGCAAAGATTGATCGGCTGAAGCCGTATTTTAGCCGTCTTTCCGCGTTTAAGCCCAATCAGCTGGAAGCGATGTATGTAACGGGTGCGAAGGATGCCAATGAAGCGGCGAAAAAGCTTGTGAAGATGGGCGTTAAGCGCGCGGTGGTATCGATGGGCGATGCAGGATGCATATATGCGGACGAAAACGAAGTCGGCGCGATTTTGCCCGAAAAGGTTTATGCCTGTCAGGCGAACGGCGCGGGCGACGCGATGTGCGCAGGACTCACGCTTGGCGCGGCTTTGGGCGAAAGCGCAAAGGATGCGGCCGGACGCGGCATGCGCGCAGCGGGAAAACTCCTTTCCGAAAGAGAGAAAAGCGGTCAATAGCACAAGCCGGGCTTTATGCAGAGGACAGCATAAAGCCCGGTTCATGTTTTGGGATATACCGATTTTTGCTTACTGAACCGCGTCAGTGCCGGCGGGCGCAACCGTTGCTGCGGGCGCGGTTGCCTCAGGGATGGATGTGGAAATGGGATTGTTTGAATTGTCGTTTGCCGGAATCGTTGCGGCGGGAACGGTGGGCGAGGGGTCCATGACCTCATTGGACTGACATGCGGTCATAATAAGCATCATAAGTACAAGGGCGGCAATCAGAAAAAGATTCTTTTTCATAGGTCGGATACGGCCTCCATGGATGAATTCCGGATGCTTCCGGTATCCTTTAGTATATCCTTCTGCAGGCGGAAAAATCCGTATTTGCAGGCAAATTCATCTAAAATTGTTTTCAAATACATTATAACTTTACAATCAACGCAGACTATGCTATAATGACTTAAATACTATGACTACTTTGCGCAGGGAGGGATCTAAATGGATAAGATGCTGGAGCTTTCAAGGGAAAAGGAATATACGGCATATGTTCAGCAGCTGCTTTTAGCGGTAATTGAAAGGTCCAAGGATTATTCCAAGGGACACATTTCCTCCATCCGTGCGCTGCTTGCAGACGCTTGGGAGGAATTGCGTCTCAAGCCCACCGCGCTTTCCGTTCAGGACATGGAGCAGCTGGCGACCGAGGTGGACAGATTTTTGGCCAGGAAAGCCCTCACCGACAATCAGGCGCAAAGATATGAAAAAATGTTGCTCAATCCGTTTTTCGCCCGAATCGATTTTACCGAGGACGGCGGCGAAAGGGAAAAAATTGTCATCGGTCTTTATTCCTTAAAGGATCATGACGGGGCGCTCCTTGTGCACGACTGGCGCGCGCCGATTTCAAGCCTCTATTACGATTCCATGCCGGGCGATGTTTCCTATATGAGCCCGATGGGCGAAATCAAGGGAAAAATGCACCTGAAGCGCCAGTACAAAATGGAGGACGGCAAGCTCAAGTATTTTGTGGATACCGATATCGGAATCGACGACGGTTTACTTCTGGATATTCTTTCCGGCGCGACCAGCCGCCACATCCGCCAGATTGTTTCCACCATCCAGTCCGAGCAAAACCGCGCCATCCGCTATGAAAACGTAAAGCTTCTGTCTGTCGTCGGCGGCGCGGGCAGCGGAAAAACCAGCGTTGCCATGCACAGAGCAGCGTTTCTTATGTACCGTCAGCGCGATCATCTGGATGCAAAGCGCATCGCGACGCTTTCGCCCAGCAATTCCTTCTCCGAATATATTTCCACCGTTCTTCCCGAACTCGGCGAAGAAAACACCGCTACCGTTACGCTTCATAAAATCTGCTCCGATCTTATAAACGCGCGGATTGAAATGCCGCTTATGCAGACCGAAGCGCTTCTGGATGAAACAAATATCCTCCGCCGCGACAGCGTTCGCTATAAAAGCGGCAGGGAATTTTTGGATATGATGCGTTCCTTTGTTCAGGATTTCATGCGCACGGGCCCCGATTTTGAGGATATCGCGCTTGGGAACAATGTTCTGATTTCAAAAGCCGAGCTTACGCGCCTGTATCGCGTGGACTATAATCTTTTGAGCCCGGCGCTGAGGCTGATCCGCATTCAGACGGTTTTAAACAACCGCCTTGAAGTGTGGGAAAAGTCGCTGTATAAGCAGTATGAATCGCAGCTCATTAAGAGCTATCGCGGAAAAGACCTCGAAATGGCTACGCGTTTTGCCGTTTCTCAGCGGCTTCAGCCGGTCAAGCAGAAGATCAAGCATCTTCTCAATCAGGACGGTCTTCAGCTGTATGTAAAGGCGCTGAAAAACGCGCCCGAGATTTTGGAGCGCGCCGCGCAGGAAAATGCCGAAGCCAAGTATGTCTGGTGGGAGGATGCGCCTGCGATTGCGTATGTCATGCTCGCGCTCGGCTTTGCCTCTCCTGACAAAAATATGCGGCACCTGATCGTGGACGAAGCGCAGGATTATACGGATATCGCGCTGTCGATGCTGAATCTGTATTTCCCCCAGACACAGGTTACGCTTCTGGGCGATCCAAAGCAGCGCACCTGTCCCGCGCTCCCGCCGTGCGATCCGAAAAGATGGAACGACTGCTTCCAGACCCCGGACGCGCCGCTTGTGGAGCTCACAAGATGCTATCGGTCAACGCTTCCCATCACGCGCCTTTGCAACGCCATTTTGCCCGATGCTGAGCAGGTTGTGCCGTTCGGACGCGAAGGCGACATGCCGAAGGTGGAAATTGCGAGCGATGAGGGCATTGTGCGGGCGGTGAAAGAGCTTGTGGACGCAGGGTATAAATCCATTGCGGTCATTACCAGATCCGTTCACGAAGCCAAGCGCATTGCGGACTTTATCCCCAAGGCGCACCTTTTGGACGGAAGCGACGAGGACATTTTAACCGACCCCGATGATATTTCCGTCGGCGGCTATCACCTGATGAAAGGACTTGAATTCGACGCCGTGGTCGTCGTTTGGGAGGATGCGCGTTTGTCGGACGGCGAAAGAAGAAGACTGTATACCGCCTGTTCCCGCGCGCTGCATTCGCTCACGCTTTTCGGCGAAGAAAAGCTGATTCACGATCTCGGAATCGTTTTGTGATATGGAAAAATATACCGATATTGCGATCATCGGCGGCGGAGCCAGCGGGCTTGCCGCCGCTGTTTCGGCAAAAAACACAAAAAACGTGCGCGTGGAAATTCTTGAAAAATTTTCGCGTACGGGTAAAAAGCTGCTTGCGACGGGCAACGGAAGATGCAATCTGTACAATGAAAACGCCTCGTATGACAAATTTTTCGGCGCGAAGGCGTTTGCAAGGCATGCCCTTGAAGCGTTTGATAAGGACGCGTTTTTTGAATCTGTCGGGCTTGAAATCAGAATAAACGAAAACGGGCTTGCCTATCCCATGAGCAATCAGGCAAGCGCGGTGCTCGATTGCCTAAGGGTTTCCTGTCAGGAGAAAGGCGCGGGCGAAACGGTAGATTTCTGCGTTTCAAAAATCGAGGGTAAAAAGGGAAAATTCAAAATCACGTC
>JAZSFI010000489.1:0-3589 GCA_045532135.1 Clostridia bacterium
CCTTCATTTCGCGCATAATGCACGCCTTTGGCGTGCGCAGTTCGCTTTCCTCAAAATGTCCGCCCGCTGCGCCGACATACAATCTGTCAGCAACGCGCGAACCGATTCTGAAAAGACAGAGGATTTTGTCGTCCTTTACAAAATACACGCTGGTCATATTGCGGATGGTGGGCGTCATGCTTCCGCCTCCTTTTTATCGTTCATATCATATATTTTAGATGCATGCCAATGTGTGTAGATTCTTAATGGTATTTGCGTTGAGATAAAGGCAAAACAATGGTATAATTGTTAAGGAACCCAAAGAAAAGAAAGGAAGATACCACCATGAAAAAGCTCCTTACCCTGGTTCTGGCGCTTGCGCTTATGGTAAGCGCATTCACTTTCGCCGAGGCCAATGTTTCTGTAACCGGCAAGGTTACCGAGGTTGAGAAGTACGGCCATGCACTGCTTGATGTTACCATCGAAGATTTCACCAATGCCGGTTTCACCCTCGGCGACGTTGTTACCGTAAAGGCCGGTTCTTACGAAGGCGACATGCCCTACTTCAACGGCTACTATGTCAATAAGGGCGAATTCATGGTTCGCGCTTATCCCGGCCACACCAATATCGCCGTTTGCATCAACTACGGCAAGTTCGCCGAGACCGCCGGCATCGGCATCGGCGATGAAGTGACCATCACCCTGAAGGTAAAGGGCGGCGAACTCTTCACCCAGGAAATGAGCTCTCTCGTTTACACCAATGAGCCCGCCGATTACAAAGACGAAGCCACTTTCGCCAACTTCCGCGAAGTAAAGGTGACTGGCATCGCCGCCGGCAAGCTCTATCGCGCAGCATCCCCCATCAACAACGAGAACAACCGCGCTGCCATCGCCAACAGCCTCGTTGAGCAGGCCGGCATCAAATCCGTCATGAACATGGCCGATACTGCCGAGGAAATCGCCGAGTACGCCGCAGCCGAGGATTTCGCATCCGAATACTACAAGAATCTCTATGACGAGGGCAATGTCATCGTTCTCGCCATGCCCGTCAACTTCTCAAGCGCCGAGTTTGCAGCCGGTATCGTGAACGGCCTCACCTTCCTCGCTTCCAAGGAAGCTCCCTACCTCGTACACTGCACCGAGGGCAAAGACAGAGCGGGCTTCGCCTCCATGCTGATCGAAGCGCTGATGGGCGCAACCCTCGATGAAATCATCGCCGACTACATGATGAGCTACGAAAACTACTACGGCGTAGACGCAGTGGAAGAAAGCGAAAAGTACAACATGATCGTTGAAAAGAACGCGCTTGAAATGCTCAAGGTTATCGCCGGCGTTGAGACCAACGAAGCCCTCGCTTCCGCCGATCTTGCCAAAGGCGCCGAAAACTATCTCACCGCCAACGGCATGGCAATTGAAGCTATCGAAGCAATCAAAGCCAATCTCAAGTAATATACCCTGCCAAAAGGGGCTGTCAAACGACAGCTCCTTTTTTATGCCTTCCGCGTTTCAATAAACAGAGCTGCCCCAAAGTTTGGAGCAGCTCCGATCAATATGCTTTTTATTTGGTCGCCTGCTGAAGTTCGATTTCGATGGCGCGAACCTGCTTTTTCTTCCATGTTCCTTTGATATAGACAACCGTGGTGATCGCAGCGCCCAGGAGCCAGGTGCACAGAAGGGATACAAACACCATTTTTTCCTGCGTGAGCACTTCAGCGCCCATATTCCTGGCAATCGCAACCAGCGCGTACGCCAGAGGAACACGCATAAGAACGGTAGTTACAAAGGATATCCACATGGGCGTCATGGTGTCTCCTGCGCCGCGCATGGTTC
Organism: Clostridia bacterium; assembly: GCA_045532135.1. Taxonomy (GTDB): domain Bacteria; phylum Bacillota; class Clostridia; order Christensenellales; family Aristaeellaceae; genus SFHK01. The sequence continues at coordinate 1,810 of JAZSFI010000489.1, forward strand.
CGGAAAGAACCTGCGTAACCGCCATGGCAACATAGCCCACGGCAAGGATGTACATCATGCCCATCGACATGTCAATCAGCGCAACTTCATCTGTGAAAAGTCCCATGAGGAACGGGCCGCCCAAAAGCACAAGGGGCGTTAACACAAGGGCGGTAATCAGCGCCATGATAAGTCCCTGCTTGTTTCCGGCGGCAAGGCGATCGATGCGCTTTGCGCCGACGTTCTGACCGGCGAAGGTGCCCATGGCCTGACCAAAGGAAAAGTTCGGAAGCATCGCATAGCCGTCCACACGCATGACCATGACGTTGCAGGCGACAAACATCGCATCTTCAAAACCGTTGATAAGGCTCTGAACCACCATCATTGCAACGGAAAAGATGGCCTGCGTAATGCCGGAGGGAAGGCCAAGCTTGGCGATATCTGTAAGCATCTTTTTGTCCATTTTCATGGAGGACTTATTGATGGTGAAAAGATCACGCATTTTAAGAAGTTTCCATAAGCACAGCGCAGCGGAAAACAGCTGTGCGATAATCGTAGCAAGCGCAACGCCCGCAACGCCCATCGAATTAACAAAGAGAAGATCCAGAACAATATTGACCACGCTTGTTACAAGCAGGAACAAAAGCGCGGAAATGGAATCGCCCAGACCTCTTAAAGCGCCGGAGAAAATATTGTAGAAGAAGAAACCGGAGATACCGATAAAAGTAATATCCAGATACGCCTTACTGTCATCATACAGTTCCGGCAGCGTGCCCATGGCGGTAAGCATGGGGCCGGTAAGCAAGGGACCGACAATCATGATAATAACGCAGGCAACGGTCGTAACGGAAATGCAGTTTCCGATGGTCTTGGAAAGCTTTTCCTTGTCGCGCGCGCCGAAATACTGAGAAACAAGAATGCCTGCGCCGGTGGATATACCAACGAACAGGGCAAGCAGCAGGTTGATCACCGGGCCCGCATTTCCGACCGCAGCAAGACCGTTATAGCCCCACTTGCTCTTTCCGACAACGATCGCGTCAACCGTTGAATACAATTGCTGTGCGAAGTTTCCGATCAGCATCGGAAACGCAAATTCCGCGATGCGCTTCCACGGCGTGCCCTGACACATGTCCTTGGGCGCAAACAGCTCCCGAATCACTTTCATAAATTTCTTCATTCGCATAAACCTCCAAGTTTACCTATCGCATTACCGGGTAAGTATAGCATGGATATGTTGCGATTTCATGTGCTTTTCCAAAGTTTCACATTTTCGCCCCGTGTGCGATCTTTGTGTAAATTTCCGTCATATATTATATAGAAGCTTCTCTTTGCAAAAACTGTTTTGTTCCGTGCATGCTTGATTGACTTTTTCACAAAAAAATGATACGATAATTTATTATCAATAACTTTTGGGAGGCACGCTGCATGGACTTTCTGATGGGCTATACGACAACCCAGATTGCTTGGCTGGATACGCTGATTCGAGTCGCAAGCGCGATCGTTATCGGCGGCATTATTGGCTTGGAGCGCGAAAAGCATAACCGCCCGGCGGGTCTCAGAACCCATATCCTCGTCTGCCTCGGCGCATGCATAGTTACCATTTTGGAAAGCACGATTGCCCTTCGCATCGGAGAAACGACCTCAGGAAACGAGCAGATTACCGTTTCCATCGGACGCATCGCGGCACAGGTTGTAAGCGGCGTGGGCTTTCTGGGCGCGGGCACAATCGTTTTTTCCCAACGAAAAATTTCAGGCCTTACAACCGCCGCCTCCCTTTGGAACGCCGCCTGTCTGGGACTTG
>JAZSFI010000220.1:0-2412 GCA_045532135.1 Clostridia bacterium
GGGCCTGCTCAAGAGTTTTGGATGCGTTGTGGTTATGTAGTGAACGGTAAAAAAGCAAACAACGGTCTTCCAATTATGATAAAAACAATACAGTAAATTCCAATTTGTCAATCAGATATATCAAAAAACCGACCTATGAAAAAATCACAGGTCGGTTTTTATTTACCTTACGGGCTATGCCGCAAGATGGAATTTGAAAAAATCAATTATGCCTTGCCGGCGCAGCCGAGAACGTTTACGAGCTTGTGCTTTACGATCTCCTTAATGTTGGCGCGGGCGGGCTTGAGGTACTGGCGGGGGTCAAAGTGATCCGGATGCTCGCAGAAGTACTTGCGGATGCTGCCGGTCATGGCGAGACGCAGGTCGGAGTCGATGTTGATCTTGCAAACTGCGCTGCGGGCTGCTTCGCGGAGCTGCTCCTCGGGGATGCCGACTGCGTCGGGCATCTTGCCGCCGTTTTCGTTGATCATCTTTACGAAATCCTGGGGTACGGAAGAGGATCCGTGCAGAACGATCGGGAAGCCGGGGAGGCGCATGGTGACTTCTTCGAGAATGTCGAAGCGGAGGGGCGGGGGAACGAGGATGCCCTTCTCGTTGCGGGTGCACTGAGCGGCGGTGAACTTGTAGGCGCCGTGGCTGGTGCCGATGGCGATGGCGAGGGAGTCTACGCCGGTCTTGGCAACAAACTCTTCAACCTCTTCGGGACGGGTGTAGGAAGCGTCTTCGGCGCTTACGTTAACCGCGTCTTCGATGCCGGCCAGACGGCCGAGTTCGCCTTCAACAACTACGCCGTGGTCGTGCGCATATTCAACAACCTGACGGGAGAGCTTGATGTTGTCTTCGAAGGAATGATGGCTGCCGTCGATCATGACAGAGGAGAAACCGCCGTCGATGCAGCTTTTGCAAAGCTCGAAGGTATCGCCGTGATCTAAGTGTACGCAGATGGGAAGATCAAAGCCGGCGGTTTCTTCCGCGTCGATGATGGCGGCTTCGATGAGCTTCATAAGATAAGCATGCTTGGCATACTTGCGGGCGCCGGAGGAAACCTGAAGAATCAGGGGAGCCTTCTCTTCGATGGCGGCTTCGGTGATGCCCTGGATGATTTCCATGTTGTTTACGTTGAAAGCGCCGATGGCGTAGCCGCCTTCATAAGCCTTCTTGAACATTTCCTTGGAAGTTACGATAGACATGTGTAAGCATCTCCTTTTTTATAAGCGATTGATGGTTCACACCTGATATAAATTATGCCTGATTTCCTGTTAAAAATCAAGCCGAAATTGACATCATCTGCAAATTGTGCTATATTTCTTTCCGGGAAATTCAAAAAAAGACGGTTTTCTTTTCAAAAAGGGGATGAAAAACAAATGAAATTCTGGTTCCATATTCATCCGAGCCGCATGGAGGCGATGAGCCTTTTAAAAAGAGCGGAAACCTTTTTGGAGTCAAATGCATCCGTACGCGTTGAGCATCCTGAAGACGCGGACTTCACCGTAGCCATCGGCGGCGACGGAACAGTCATCGCCGCGAGCCGCTTATCCAGAAAACCCATCATCGGCATAAACGCAGGAACGCTCGGTTATCTGACAAACATCGAGCCGGAAAATCTGGAAGCGTCCTTACAGCGCATCTTAAACGGCGACTATATGCTTGAAAACCGCATGACGCTTTCGGTATCAGGCACAGGATTCAAACCTCAGACGGCGCTGAATGATGCAGCGATCCTGACCCCCGGCGCAGGCGTGATCCGCTTTACCGTGCATGTGGACAACGTTCCGCTCATGCGCTACACAGCAGACGGGCTGATCGCCGCAACCCCCACCGGTTCCACCGGCTACAGTCTTTCCGCCGGCGGTCCGATCGTTGACCCCGTAAGCCATGCAATCACACTCACCCCTGTTGCACCCCACACGCTTGTAAACCGCGCAATTATCTTATCCCCCGAAAGCCGCATTTCGATCGAATGCGAAAACCGAAGCATATTGTCTGTGGACGGCAACAGAACCGAGGTCGATGCAGGCGCGATCATAAACATCAAAAAATCCGAAGAAACCGTCAAATTCATCTCCTTCGGACGTGAAAGCTTTATCGAGCGGCTCCGCAAAAAGCTTTCCTGACATCCTGCCGGTCGGGCAGGAAAAACGACATTTCAGCCATAATTCGGTATAGTTTATGCGCTACCGGTTGATAAGGCGCAAAAAGTCCGATACAATATACCCGTACACTACAAAGGAGGAAATAAAATGAATACCGGATACAAAAAGACAAACGTTCCCTTTTATCTTCGTCCCCCGATGCTGATCGCCGCAGCGGTACTGGTGGTCGTCATTATTTTCCTTATTGCATTCCCGCCCGTTGTCACCGTGCCCACAGGACACACCGGCGTTGTGACCACCTTCGGCCGCGTAGAGGATT
>JAZSFI010000388.1:0-2427 GCA_045532135.1 Clostridia bacterium
AGTTTCTTCAAAGCGAAGCGACCCGAAATAGATGGACTTTATTTGTTCATTCGTTAAACGCATATTTCAATCCCCCTTGTGATTTTGCTCAGACAAAGTATATCGGATTTCCAAGAGAAATGCAAGACGCGCACGGTACATCGTTGTCATTATTCGGGTATGTATGCTATAATGAATCTGACGCCAAAATAATCAAGTGTTTGAGGACCCTGTAAAACAAATGCCCGTATCCGTCCTTGTGCATCACGCTTTGGCAGACGGCATTCATATCGCGAAATTCTATGAAAACCTGAACGCGCAGATTCGATTGACCGCCGAAGGCAATCAAAGGCGGATGTGCGCCGTTTTTGAAGTTTCTTGTGCGCCGAAAACACTGATTCTGTATCCCGGAGGAATTTTCATGAAAAAATCTCTCTTTCGGCTGACGCTTTTCATTGCTTTTGCATCCATCCTCACTGCCTTTGCCGTTTCCCCGATCCGCTTTGCGAAAATGAAAGCAGGTAACTGGATGGCAAATCTTCCGGATGACAGGCGGATTCGCTCGCTTTCCATTCCGGGCACGCACGATTCAGGGGCGATACATTCGATCGCGGACGTCTTTGGAAAATGCCAGACGCTGCCTGTTTCCAAGCAGCTTGAATCCGGCGTGCGTTTTCTGGATCTCCGGCTTCGGTTGGTGGACGACGAACTGTATGTGTATCACAGCTTTGTGGAGCAAAGGACAAAGGCTTCCCATCTTTTACATGATCTTGCGGCATTTCTTCGTGAAAACCCATCGGAATTTCTGATCATATCTTTTAAGGAAGAGGAAGCGCCCATCCGCTCGGAAAAGGCGTTTGCAGAAACGCTGGAAGAAATCCTCTTGAAATACCCGGACGTTGTAAACACGGCGCGCACGCTGCCCGAAACCGTGAAAGATGCGCGCGGAAAAATGCACATCCTCGCCCGTTATGCAGGTGCGACCATAGGCATTCCCTGCGACCGCGGATGGAAAAATAACGCTTCTTTCGTTTTAAACGACATTTTCGTTCAGGATCACTACGAGCCTTCCCTCATGGATGAAAAGCTTTCAGCTATCCTTTCCGCTGCGGAAACGGCAGCCTTGGAAAAGCATGCGCTTACGCTGAACTTTTTAAGCTGCTATTTTGATTCGCTCTTTCCTCCGGCATACGCCGGAAAACCGGCTAAGACCATCAATCCGTTCATCCGGAAGCTTATCGGCGAAACGGACGGCTCGCTCGGTATAATAGTTTGCGATTTTATGACAAGCGATCTGTCGCACGCGATCATCGGGAGGAATTTTGAATGAACATCATCCGGCTGATTTTTCGTCTTTTTGTGTGCGCCGTATGTTTTCTGTTTGCGCTCGCCTTTGTCGGGATCGAAGGTTTTTTTCTGATTGCAGGCGACTGGCTGTTGTTTGAAAACCGTATTCTTTCCTTTTTACAGTATTCGGTCAAAATTCTGCTCGCGGTTTCTGCCGCGTGGATCAGTCTGAGGGGCATTTTTCAAAGAAATCGGTCTTTGCTCAAAGAAGGGCTTGCTTTTTTGTGCGCCTCTCTCGTTTCCGCTGTGTTTTCAGTCAATAACATCGGATGGATTTTCGTTCTTTTGAGCGCGCTGTTCACGCTTGCACAGGTGCATGTTAAACCCCCGCATCAATAAAAATACTTTTTATCAACAAAACGAGGCGGAAAAAACCGCCCCGTTTTTGCTTTTGCGCTTCGTTTATACCTTTGCTTTCTCAATATACGGAACAACCTCTTTGGCAATCAGCTGTTTTCCTTCCTCCGTCACTTTTGAAAACGGCGCAAGGCAATGGCCAAAGTTAAAGCCCAGCTGATTCATGACTTCCTTTTCCGCCTGCATAACGCCGATTTTGATGAGAACGGCGATGATGCGGTTGACCTCGTTTTGAATCTTCCTGGCTTCGTCCGTTTTTCCCTGCAAAAAGAGCTTTCGGATCAGAACAAATTTGTCCGCCATGAAATTATACGTGCTGCCGATGCCGCCGTCCGCGCCCATGGAAAGGCCGGAGAGAATCATTTCGTCATAGCCGTTCAAAAGCAGCTTGTCCGGGAACCGGGCTTTGCATCTTTCCATCGTGAAAAAGTCGTTGGAGGTAAATTTGATGCCGGCAAAGCGGTCGTCCTCTAAAAACGATGCCAGCTCGTCAAAGCCCATGCCCACGCCGGAAAACACCGGAATGTGATAAACCAGCATCTTCATACCGGAATTTTCGGCAAGACGGATGTAGTAATCGCGGATTTCCTGAAAGCTGAACTTATAGTAAAACGGCGCGACGGAAGAGATGAGATCGTAGTCCAGCTCTTTTGCATACAATGCAAGCTCATGCGCATCGCGTTCGCTGATGGATCCGATATGCGCAATCAGGCTGAAGTCGGATCGTAGCCATGTCGTTCTGTG
>JAZSFI010000058.1:0-4980 GCA_045532135.1 Clostridia bacterium
GAATTTCCATTCGCCCATCTTTGTCCAGTGGAAGAAGTCGGCGACGATGATGTCCACGGGAATGCCGCGCCTGTGATATTCGCGCGCGACGGACAAAAGCTCGTCCTGCGTCTGATATCTGAGCTTGCACTGCCAAAATCCCATGGCGTAATCCGGCATCATGGGCGCGCGGCCTGTGCAGGCGGAATAGAGCTTTTCGATTTCGGCAGGCGTGTCGCCCGCTGTAATCCAGTAGTCGATCTGCTTTGTGGATTCAAACTGCCATTCGGTAAAATTGTTGCCGAAGGACGCCTTTCCGATGGCGGGATTGTTCATCAGAAAACCGTAACCCTTGCTCGACACATAAAACGGAACGCTGGCTTGCGTATTGATTTGACGTAAATCCAGAATGCAGCCCTTGAGATTCAGATTCGTCTGCTGATACTGGCCCATGCCGAAGATTTTTTCGTTCGGATCGGCGTTGAAGCTTAATGTGATTTTGTAATTGTCGCCGCCCACGGATCGGTATTTTCTTGCGATATGGTGAAGATTAATCCAGTCCGGAACGTCGCCGAAATCGTTTCCGAAGCCCATGGCGCGGTAATGCTCCTTTAAAAGCACCTCGCCTTTTTGGTTCAAAAAGCGGATGCGTCCGCTTTCGGTCATTTCTGCGCGGATGAGGCCGTTTTGAACGACCGCGACGGTTTCGCTTGAACCGCTAGCTGTTTCGCGCTTTTCGATGAATGCGTTTGCTTCGTGCAAAACGCTTTCGCCAAGCGCCCAGTCTTCCGGCGTAAAGCATCGGTTTTCCGTGGCGCGAACGCGCAGCGCGTTTTCGCCCCAGCCTTCGATTTTCAGCGTTTCATATTTTCTTCTATAGATAAGGCTTCCGTTTTGAATGGAAAAAACTCTGCTCATGCTTTGTTCCCCGCTTTCATGAAGATGAACTCAGTATACCATATGTAAACGATGGAAGCAATTTGGTTTTTTGCTTGGTGTGTGGTATAATCAGAAAAAACGAAGGGAGGCGTGCAAGTGGAAAATACAATCAGGCGCATTTGTGAGATGGAAAAAATCTTTGACGCGCTTTATCTTGCTGCAAAACAAGCGCCTGAAAAAATGAAAAGCGATCAGGAATGCGTCCGGATGATGAACGAGCTTGCGTCCTATTGCGAAGGCGGCCAGTGGCTCAGGGATTACGAAACGGACGAGAAGGGGCTTCTCCCAAAGGAATTGAAAAGAGGCGTCCTTTCGCAGGACGGCGTGTATAATTTGATTTCGGAGTTTGCTGATATGATATCATCCGATGCGCAAAGCGGGCAGGATGAAAAATTGTAATCGCGGTTCAAACGATTTTTCATGATTGATTAGAATAATCGGCGCACGCAGATTCTTTTTTTCTGCATGCGCCGTTTGTTTTTTAATCTTCCAGAATTCTTCCGTCGGTTGAAATCGTCACAACCCGCCACGGGATGAATTTTCCGCTGGCCATCAGCGCGCGCTTTACCGCGTTCTCGATGCCGCCGCAGCAGGGGACTTCCATGCGCACAACGGTTACGGATTTGATGTTGTTGCCTTGGATGATGCGGGTGAGCTTTTCGGCGTAGTCGCCTTCGTCGAGCTTCGGGCAGCCGATTAAGGTGATGTGGTTTTTCATGAAATCGCTGTGGAAATTGCCGTAGGCATAGGCTGTGCAGTCTGCAGCGATCAGAAGGTTTGCGATTTCAAAATAGGGCGCGTTTACGGGCACGAGTTTGATCTGAACCGGCCACTGATTGAGGCGGCTTGAAACGGATACAGCGGGGGAGGAAACTTCGCATGCCTCGCGCCGGATTGCTTTTGCGTTTGTGCCGGGGCAACCGCAGGGAAGCGGCGCAGCCTTGTCTTTTTTTGCGGCCAGCACGGCCTGTTCGTTATACTCGGGGGCTTCTCTTTCTTCAAAGGAAATCGCATCCACAGGGCAGGCGGGCAGACAGTCGCCCAATCCGTCGCAGTAGTCCTCGCGCGTGAGGACGGCTTTTCCGTTTATCATTTCGATTGCGCCTTCATGGCAGGCCTTTGCACATGCGCCGCAGCCGTTGCATTTTTCAGAATCGATTCGGATAATCTTTCTAATCATTTTACTTGCTCCCTTCTTGCTTTTCGATGCCTATCATACTATAATATCTGGGATGATTCAGTTGTTTTTACAACGGAAAGAGTTTTTTATGCATCAGTATCTGCCAATTCTGAAAAAAACAAGTTTGTTTGCGGGCGTTGAGGAAGCGGAAATCAACGCCATGCTTTCCTGCCTCGGCGCGCGCATAAAAAAGTATGAAAAGGGCGAAATCGTGTTTCATCAGGGCGAACATGTGCACGACGTCGTGGTTTTGCTAAAAGGCGCGATGCACATTCAGCATATCGACTATTGGGGCAACCGGAGCCTTCTCGGATACTTGGATGAAGGCGATATGTTTGCGGAAGCCTATGCCGCGCCGGATGCGGGCGCGCTTGAGAACGATGTGATTGCTTTGGAAAAAAGCGTTGCCGCATTTTTTGATGTAAGGCGCATCATCACCACCTGCTCGGCAGCCTGCCGGTTTCATCAGACGGTGCTTGAAAATCTGTTTTTTGCGCTTTCAGAAAAAAACAGAAAGCTTGTTTCCAAAATCAAGCATATATCCGGACGGACCACGCGCGCCAAGCTGATTTCCTATCTTTCGGAGGAAGCCGAAAAGCATCAATCAGGCGAATTTACCATTCCGTTCAACCGTCAGCAGCTGGCCGATTATCTGTCTGTGGACAGAAGCGCGATGTCTTTGGAGCTTTGCAAAATGCGCGACATGGGCATGCTGGAGTTTGACAAAAACAGATTCAGGCTGTTTGAGAGTCCTCAAATGGATAAATAACAAAGGAGAACATGGATACCGATATGAAAAACAGATTCATGCGGGAATGGACGGAATGCAGGGTTCTTTTAAGAAGCATTCCTGCGGTTGTTGTGACGCTGTTTGTAGTCAGCGTCATCTCGATGAACCTTTTGGCCAACAAGACGCTTTTTCAAAACAGCTGGATTGCGCTGGACGGCGGCATACTCATTTCGTGGCTCTCGTTTATGTGCATGGATATCATCACAAAGCACTTTGGCCCGAAGGCGTCCAACACGGTTTCCGTTCTTGCAGCGGCCATTAATCTATTGACGTGCGCGATTTTCTTTATTGCAAGCGCGATTCCCTCAAACGCGGGCGACTATTCCGCCTTCGACGGCATTTTTTCGGGCACATGGTTTATACTGATGGGCTCGACCGTCGCTTTTCTGTCTTCTGCGGTTATAAACAATATGCTCAACTGGATCATCGGAAAGCAGTTTCAAAACAACCCGGACAGCAAAACGGCCTATGCCATGCGCACGTATATTTCAACGTTTATCGGCCAGTTTCTGGATAATCTGATTTTTTCCGTGATCGTGTTTGTGATCTGCGCGCCGGTTTTCTGGGACGGCTTTCACTGGACGTATCTTCAATGCGTCATGTGCGCGCTGACAGGCGCGGTTGCCGAGCTTGTGATGGAGATTGCGTTTTCGCCGTTCGGCTACAGGATTACGCAAAAATGGAGAAAAGAAAACATCGGCAGGGAATACCTTCAGCAAATCGGAAAGGAATTTTAGGATATGAAAATACTGATTACGGGAACGACGCAGGGCATCGGACGCGCCATTGCGGCGTTTTTCCTTGAAAAGGGACATGAGGTCATCGGAATCGACCGGCGCGAAAAGAGCATTGAGGACGTAAGATACACGCATTATACCGTCGATGTGCGCGACAAAGAGCATCTTCCCGAAATCGCGGACGTCGAAATTCTGATCAACAATGCAGGTACCCAGAACGAGGACGATATCGACATCAATTTAAAGGCGCTGATCGGGGTTACGGAAAAATACGGCGTTCATCCGGGCATCAAATCCGTTTTGAACATCGGCTCCGCAAGCGGGCACACCGGCGCGGAATTTCCGGAATACTGCGCAAGCAAAGGCGGCGTTCTTTCCTATACCAAAAATGTCGCCATGCGCATCGCGCCCTTCGGCGCTACCTGCAACAGCTTGGATCCCGGCGGCGTTATCACGCCTTTGAACGAATGCGTGATGAACGATCCCGAGCTTTGGCGTCAGATCATGGATGAAACGCCGCTTAAAAGGTGGGCGACGACCGAAGAAATTGCCGAGTGGGCGGATTTTCTGACCGTGGTAAACAAATTCTGCACCGGACAGAACATTCTTGTGGACGGCGGAGAAGCCATCAACTACCATTTTGTGTGGACAAACTGACAAGGAGTTTTTGACATATGACCGTCATCGACCTTACCCATCCGATTACGCCGGATATGCCTGTTTATCCCGGAACGGAAAAGCCTGTTTTTGCGCCTGCCAACAGCTATGAAAAAGACGGCTTCAAGGAAACGAAAATCAGCATGTTCACCCATACCGGAACCCACATGGATCCGCCCGCGCATCTGTATGCGGGACGCACAACGCTGGATCGGTTTCCGATCGACCAGTTTATCGGGCGCGCGCTGGTGATCGATGTCCGCGCCTTAAAAGAAGGCGAATCCATCACGATGAAACAGATCGAAAAATACGGCGATCTTTTGCATCAGGCGGATTTTCTCTTATTCAACCTCGGCTGGGACAAAAAATGGGGAACGGACGCGTATTTCGGCGATTATCCGTGCGTGGATGACGAGGCGCTTGCCTTTATCATGAACGGAAAGTACAAGGGCATCGGCTTTGACGTGATCGGGCTTGACCCGATTGCGGACACACAGCTTGTTCGCCACAACAGGCTTTTTAAGGAAAAGGACATCGTGAACATCGAAAACCTTAAAAATCTCGATTTGTGTCCCAGCGGACTTTTCAACTTCAGCTGCTTTCCCCTGAACATCGAAAATGCGGACGGCTCGCCGATCCGCGCCGTTGCGTGGTTTGAATAACCGAAAAGACATGAACACTTAATGGATATCCTTTTT
>JAZSFI010000156.1:0-5071 GCA_045532135.1 Clostridia bacterium
TATTCAATTATCTGCCGATTTACGGCTGGCGCTATGCGTTTTTTGATTACGAAGTCGGAGACAAGCTCTCAAGCGAAAACTTCGTCGCATTCAAGTGGTTTGCGTTTCTCTTTAAAGGAGGCGCCTATCGCCGCGATATTCTCAGGGTTCTGAGAAACACGCTCATCATGTCGGGTCTGGGCATTGCCACAAGCTGGCTGCCGGTTGCCTTTGCAATTCTGCTTGCCGAAGTGCGTTCGAGCCGCTTCCAGCGATTTGTACAGACCTTTACTACCATCCCGAACTTCATTTCCTGGGTGCTTGTATATTCCTTCGCCCTCGCCATTTTTTCCACCGACGGCTTTATCAACAGTTTTTTGAGAAACGTACTTCATGTTTCGGGCGCAAACACCGACTATCTGGCAAGCGCCGACTTTACGTGGATCAAGATGCTTTTGTGGGGCACATGGAAAGGGCTCGGCTGGAGCGCGATTATCTATATCGCCGGTATTTCCGGCATCGATCAGCAGCTCTACGAGGCTGCGCGCGTGGACGGTGCAAACCGCTTCCACTGTATGTGGCACATAACGGTGCCGGGACTTATGGGAACCTACTGCGTCATGCTCCTGATGTCCATCGCAGGCATCCTTTCAAACGGCATGGAGCAGTATCTGGTGTTCTCAAACGCGCTTAATACCGATGTTATCGAGGTTTTGGATCTTTACGTATACAATCTTGGCATTGAGCAGGGACTTGTTCCGATTTCAACGGTTGTGGGCATCTTTAAGTCACTGGTCGGCATCACGCTTCTGTTCACCGCGAACGGCATTTCAAAATTCATTCGCGGCGAAAGCATTATATAAAGGAGGATGCAAACATGAAAGCGCATGCAAAAAAACATTCCTCCGAAAAAAGAAGCGTGGGCGACCGCATTTTCGACGTCGTGCTGATCGTGTTTTTCACGCTCTTTACGCTCCTTTGTATTTTCCCGTTTTACTACCTTTTCATTAACACCATTTCCGCAAACGATCTGGTTTCCTCGGGTCTTGTAAACTTTTATCCCCGCGGCATCCACTTCGGCAACTACATCGCCCTTAAAGATGTTTCAGATTTAGGCTCCTCCGCAATCGTAACCGTTGCACGAACCATTATCGGAACCGCGCTCATGGTTATCGTGTCTGCGTGGGCAGGGTATCTTGTGACAAAGCGCACGATGTGGAAAAGAAGTCTTTGGTACCGTTCGCTTGTCATTATCATGTATTTTAACGCCGGTCTGATCCCGTGGTACATGAACATGCTGATGCTGGGCCTTACCAACAACTTCTTCGCCTACATCATTCCCGGCATGGTCGCACCCTACAACATCATTCTGGTCAAAACGTACATCGAATCCATTCCCCCGTCGCTCGAGGAATCCGCGATCATCGACGGCGCTTCAACGCCCACTGTGTTTTTGCGGATTATATGGCCTTTGTCCACGCCGATTCTGGCCACAATCGCCATTTTCGGCGCGGTCGGAAACTGGAACTCGTTCCAGGATTCGCTTCTTCTCATGTCCAACGCACCCAAACTGTATACCCTTCAGCACAGATTGTACATCTATCTTGATTCCTCTTCCAACCTGAGCGCGGTCATGAGCGGCTCTTCCGGCGCATCCACGCAGGCGCTTTCAAGTCTTCTCAACACCAAGGTCATCAAATACACCGTTTCAATGGTCACCATCATCCCGATTCTCATGGTTTATCCCTTCATGCAGCGCTTCTTCGTAAAGGGCATTATGCTCGGCGCCGTCAAGGGTTGATCATCCGATAACATTTAACAATATGGAAAGGAGCTTCCCCATGAAAAGAATCGTTTCCCTGGTTCTTGCGCTGATTCTGATGCTCGGCGCATTCTCTGCCATCGCAGAAGTCCCCTATTACTCCATTCCCAGCGACATAAATGAAATCTTCCCCCTGGATGATGAGCCCATTCAACTCAACGTCTACAGCCAGCTGGCCAACTACGCCGGTATTTAGACCGGCTGGAGCGCCGCGCTTTTAAAGGACCTTTTCAACGTCACCATCAACATCATCCCCGATTCCGACGGAACTTTTGAAACCCGCATGGCCTCCGGAAACCTCGGCGACATGGTCGTCTGGGGCGCAAACGGCGCGGATTACAAAAACGCCATCGAAAAGGGCATGCTGTTCAACTGGGAAGAGTATGGCTTCCTTGACATGTATGCGCCTTATGTTGCGGCCAACTACAAAGACGCGCTTGAAAGCAACCGTGAAATCAGCGGCACCGGCGACGTATACGGCTTTGGCTTCAACGTAGCCTCCACCAAGGGCAGCCACCAGTCCTTCTTCTACAGCTGGGATTTAAGATGGGATCTTTATAAGCAGCTGGGCTATCCCGAGATCAAGGATCTGAAAGATCTGATGGAAGTTTTCAAGCAGATGAAAGCCCTCTGCCCCAAGGATGACCGCGGCAATGAAACCTACGCCGTATCCGTGTGGCCCGACTGGGACGGCAACATGGTTATGTACGTAAAAGCCCTCGGCACCGCCTATTACGGATATGATGAGCTGGGTATCGGCCATTACAATCCCTTAAACGGCGAATTCTACGATTGCCTCGCTTCTGACAGCCCCTATCTCAAGTGCGTCCAGTTCTTCAACGACCTCTACCGCAACGGTCTTCTCGACCCAAACTCCATGACGCAGAACTATGAACAGATGATTGAGAAGGTCAAAAACAGCGGCACCTTCTGGTCCATCTTCAACTATGCAGGCTCCATGGCCTACAACACCGACCAGCACATGCAGGAAGGCCGCATGATGTATGCCCGCGTTCCCGATGAGGCCTCACCCATCACCTACGGGCTGGGCACCACCGGCGGCGTTCGCATCTGGTCCATCGGCGCAGATACCGCTTATCCCGACCTGTGCCTTGCCATCATGGACTTCCTCTCAACGCCCGAAGGCTCCATGACCATGTGGTACGGCCCGCGCGGCCTCATGTGGGACTATAACGCAGACGGCGGCATGTACTTTACGGAGCTTGGCAAAAAGTGCAACCTTGACACCAAGTACGACCTGACCGGCGTTGAGTGGGTATCTCCCTACACCGGCAAGACCTACACCCTCTCCGGAAACTTCAATGACGGCTGCCTTCAGATCAACAACAACACCCTGACCAAAGATATGGTCAACCCCGACGGCAAGCTCGGCGAAACCTTCAACAAGGATACCTGGGTTTCCGAACTCACCGCCACCACCTTTGACATCCAGCAGGATTGGCGCAACTGGTCCGGTGTGAGTCTCTCCGACCAGTATTTTGAGAAGCTCAACCACTACACCATCATGCCCGATATCCCCTACGCCGAGAGCGAAAAGGACGATGAGCTGACCGTCATCTGGAATCAGGTCACCAAGGCCATCACCACCTACACCTGGCGCGCCATCTTCGCCAAGAATCCCGGCGAATACAACTACCACATCAACGAAATGAAGCGCATTTGCAAAGAATACGGCTATGACAAGTGCGTCGCATGGAGTCAGCAGGAAGCCGCCATCAAGTGGGCGCTTTCCCAGAACTGATAAAGACCTTATCCTCGCCGGGTATGCATATCGCCTACCCGGCATTTTTGAATCTGACCCGATGAGGATGATTGTATGAAAAAGCTTCTTTCATTTCTTTTGGTTTTCGCCATGCTGTGCCCCGCAGCGTGTGCAAACGGCTTTACGCGTCCCATAAACCCGATGCGCGATCTTACCGCGCAAGAGCTGACGCGCGAAATGGGCACCGGCTGGAACCTCGGAAATACCATGGACGGACATACCGGCTTCACGCCCTCGGAAACCTGCTGGCAGCCCACCATTACTACGCAGAAACTCATCACCGCCGTACATGACGCCGGCTTTAACACCATGCGTCTTCCCGTCACCTGGGGTACAATGATCGACGATGAAAACGGCTATAAAATTAACGAGGCATGGCTCTCCCGCGTTCAGGATATCGCCGATTACGCTGTAAAGCAGGACATGTACGTCATCATCAATCTCCACCATGACGGCGCGGAGCAGATGGGCTGGCTCAGAATCGCGCACCAGGGCGAAGAAGGCAAGCGCGTTCAGGAAAAATTCGCTGCCGTCTGGAAACAGATCGCGCTCAAATTCCGCGATTATGACGAACATATTATTTTCGAGGCCATGAACGAGGTCTGCGGTGATGACAACACGACCGAAGGCTTTCTGCGCGACTTCAGGACCATTGAAAATCTCAACCAGATTTTTGTTGACACCGTGCGCGCCACCGGCGGAAACAACGAAAACCGCTGGCTGATGGTCGCAGGACGCTACACCAATATCGCCAACACCTTAAATCCTCTCTACGGCTTCACGCTTCCCAAGGATTCCGCAGAAAAGCAGCGCCTGATTCTTTCCGTACACGACTACGATTATTCCTTCGGCATCCTCGCCACCATGGGCGCAACCCTCTGGAATCAGGATAAGGCGCTGAATATGATGAAGTCCATGGAGCAGCTGAAAACCGCTTATGTGGACAAGGGCGTTCCGGTTGTGCTGGGCGAATACGGCGCCGTCAACAAGAACAACGACGGCAACCGCGCCTACTACTATGAAGCCATGAACCGCATCTGCGCAATGTGCGGGATCATCCCCGTCACGTGGGACATTGGCTGGTATGACCGAAGCCAGAATCCGGATTATACCTTCTCTCTTTTTGACCGCAATACCGGGTCGGAGCTCTTCCCCGGCATCACGCAGGCCATCATGCGCGGCTATTATCGCCCTGTCAGCGGCAATCTGCGGCGCAACATCTTAAAGCTCACCAAAATCGAATCCGCATCCAAAGCGCCGACCGTTCCCGCCTATGAAAAGATCGATCTTCCTCAGCCCATGGTAAACCTGATTTCGGGCGACACGCTTTCCCTTGCGCCGAACGTAACGCCCGCCGATTCTCAGGATACCCTCGTCTGGTCCACCACGAACCCCGAGGTTGTCTCCGTTTCAAACGGCGTATTGCATGCAAAAGCGCCCGGTTCGTCGAAAATTACTGTATCCTCTAAAAACGGCACGGCTTCCGA
>JAZSFI010000545.1:0-3270 GCA_045532135.1 Clostridia bacterium
CCCTTGACAATGGGCCAATCACTGTCAGAACCCATAATGATGGCGATTTTTTTCATGTTTACGCCTCCCGGTATTTATAGAATATAACAAACTGATTTTTCAAGTTTATTGTATGTCAAAACACGAACATTGTCAAATACAAAAGCGTTTTTGTACGTTATATTTCGGATGATTTTTTGTTCTGTTTGGTGTATAAACGTTAAGAAATCTGGGAAAGGTAAAGATGCAGGAGATATATGTTAGGAGAATATGAAATGAGACATGAAAATCCGAACATTAGTATGATAAAGCAGCCTCATGCAGGCGACAGGGAAACGAGGACAAATGCGTTTATAACAAAGCAAAAAAGGAGAGAAAATTGTGAAGGAAAATAAGAAAGAACGCTTTCCAAGCGAGAAGGAATATAAAAGAATTGTTGAAAAGAAAACGCCGAATTCAAAAAAGATCCCCGGCTTTCTGAAAGCATTTTGGGTAGGCGGAACGATTTGTGTAATCGGGTACTTTATAAACAGTTTAGGGCAGCTTGTCGGGTTTACAGAAAAAAATCTTCCTATGTTTACTTCATCTGTACTTGTATATCTTGGTACGCTTCTTACTGGATTTGGAATTTATGACAAAATTGGGAAATATGCTGGCGCAGGAAGCATTGTCCCTATTACCGGATTTGCAAATTCCGTTTGCGCACCGGCGATGGAGTTCAGAAGAGAGGGAGTAATCACAGGGATCGGTGCGAAACTATTTACAATTGCAGGTCCTGTTTTGACTTACGGAATATCGTCAAGCGTTGTGTGGGGCATTATTTATTGGATTAAGGAGTATTTGTTTTCATGATCAGAAAGGGAATTCGATCCATTGATTTTGAAAAAAGCGCATTCATTTCTTCATCAGCGTGTATTGCCGGAAAAAAGGAAGGAGATGGTCCGCTTGGCAATACGTTTGATGAAATTGTAGAAGATGATCTTCTCGGGACTGATTCATGGGAAAAGGCGGAAAGCGCGCTTGCAAAACGCGCAGTACACATGTGTATAGAAAAAGCGAAAAAGAAAATTACGGATATAGACGTTTTGCTTGCAGGCGATTTGAATGCACAAATCATCTCCTCAGGGTTTGCTGCACGCGATCTTGGCGTTCCATTTTTAGGAATGTACGGCGCATGTTCAACGATGATTGAAAGCATTTTAACGGGCGCGGCGTTCGTTTCCCAAGGTGCATTTCAAAATGTGATCGCTTCTGCAAGCAGTCATTTTTGTACAGCTGAAAGGCAGTTCAGAACGCCGCTTGAACTGGGAACCCAAAGACAGCCGTCTGCGCAATGGACAGCAACAGCCGCCGGCGCATGTATGATTGAAAATCGCAAAACAGATATTTCGGTCTCTGCAGGTACAATCGGTAGGGTTATCGATTTAAAGATAAAGGACGCAGCGCATATGGGCGCCGCAATGGCGCCTGCGGTATATGATACGCTTATCGGTCATTTGGACGATATGAAAATGGATTTGTTTGACTATGAGAAGATTATCACCGGCGATCTTGGAATATACGGACTTGAAATTCTGAAAGAACTTATAAAGAAAGACACGTCAAAATCCACGGACGAGCTTTTTTATGATTGCGGTGCGAATCTTTATTCTAAAGATCAGGATACACATGCAGGCGGAAGCGGCTGCGGATGTATTGCGTCTGTCCTGTCGGGGCATATTCTTTCAAATATAAAGAAGGGAACATACAGAAAGATCCTTATTCTCGGAAGCGGCGCAATGATGAGCGTTACAAGCTCTCTGCAGGGGGAAAGCATTCCGTCAATTTCTTATGCTGTTTCGCTTGAGAGGTGTTCAAATGATTGATATATTTGAAATTATAAAGGCATTTGTGGTCGGAGGTCTGATTTGCGCAGCGGGACAAGCGCTTCTGATGTATACTAAGCTTACGACTGCGCGAATTCTTGTCTTCTTCGTGGTAACAGGCGTTGTTCTTACAGCAATCGGCGTATACAAACCGCTTGTCGATTATGCCGGAACAGGCGCTACGGTTCCTCTTACGGGATTTGGATATTCTCTTGCAAAAGGCGTAGAGGAAAGCGTCGATGAACTGGGATTTATCGGAATATTTTCAGGCGGAATCAAAAATACTGCCTGCGGAATAACAGTCGCAATTTTTTTCAGCCTGATTCATGCATTGATCTTTAAACCCAAATCAAAATAAATACGGTTTTCTGCGCACAGAACCTGTGCGCAGTTGCATTTTTATCAGAATTTAGATATAATATGAAATGGAATATTATAGAAATGACGTGATTAAAGATCAATGAACGCAATGATGAATAAGTTAAAAAGCGCGGTTTCGATTCTGATTGACCGGTTGAAAAGAATTATTTCAAGATTATCCCCGTCTTCCTTATGGACGAGGCTTGGCATCGCGCATGTCTTATCGCGCACAAGTATGATTTTCTGGATCTGCGCGCTTTTCGTAACGGCGCTGATTTTTTTCTTCTGCGCACAGAATGGGCAGGATTCAGCCGATATAAGCTCCGGAATTCTTGTATTTCTGACGAAGGTCTTTCCGGCTTTAGGGTCGATTGAAAACGCAGAATACGTAATACGAAAAATTGGTCATTTTTCCATTTTTGCAGTAGAAGCGTTTCTTTTGTCCTGCGCGTTCTATTCGACCTTTGAAGGAAGAAGAACAACAAGAAGATGGCTTTTTGCAGTCAATCTTATCATCGCCGTATTGAGTGAAGCCGTTCAGCTTATTCAGGATGGCAGAAGTCCGACTGTGAAAGATGTGCTGATTGATTTTTGCGGTGCGATTTTCGGATTTATTGTTTTTTCTGTACTTTATGCCATCCGTAATGTAAGAATCAGACGCAGAAAAACGGAGGATTCAAAGCTCGAAAACGTCCGGATTTTTGAAAAAGGAACCAAATGGCTGACGGCAGGCGAGTTTTTAAATGCCGAACCGATCAATGTATTCCATAGAGAAACAGAAGAAGAAACGCCTTCGCATGCGGACGAGTATAAAAACTTTCATATGTACGCGCGCCGCGCTTTCAGATTGGGCAGCCGCGCAGAGCGCGCTGAATTGTTGATTACGGCCGATGATTACTATAAATTGTATATAAACGGGGTATATGTGGCGCAGGGTCCCGCGCCGGGCTATCCGAGCCGTTACTATGTAAACCGTATCGACGTCCTTAAATATTTGAGATCCGGTGAAAACGTTATCGCGATCGACTGCTATTATCAGGGCTTGATCAATCGCGTTTGGGTCTCC
>JAZSFI010000328.1:0-1825 GCA_045532135.1 Clostridia bacterium
AGCTGTTCAAAAAGCGCATGGAGTGCGCCATCATGATAAAGGCGGACGAAGCGCAGGACAGGTAAGCGTGAGAAACGAAAGGGGATAAGCAATTTGAACGCGGTTTTGAGGCGCTGTCCGCTGTTTTCAGACCTGACGGATGAAGAAATCGCTCAGACGCTTGCGTTTTACGATGCGATCAGCAAAAAGCATTCAAAGGGCGAGTTTGTTTTGAAAGCGGGCGAACCGGTTATGCGGTTCGGTCTGCTTGTTTCGGGGGCTGTTCACATCATGATGGACGATCTGGACGGACACCACATGATTATGGCGACGGTTCTTCCGGGACAGACGTTTGCGGAAAGCCTGTGCTATCAGGGCGCAAAGGAATCGCCGGTGTATGCGTGCACGGACGAGGCTTCCGAAATCCTGTGGCTTTCTGCGGGCGGACTGAAGGGGGAAAACGGCGGAGGACACTGCATGCAATGCAGGCGTTTTATTATGATGCTTTCGCAAAAGACGCTCTCCATGAACGATCGCATCCAGGTGCTTTCAAAGCCCACGCTCCGGGAAAAGCTCATGACGCTTTTGACCCAGTATTCCACGCGCGAAGGGAAAAATTTCAATCTTCCCTTTGACCGCAATACCATGGCCGCCTACCTCGGCGTAAACCGAAGCGCGCTTTCAAGGGAACTTGGAAAAATGCGCGAGGAAGGGCGAATCGATTTTTACAAAAACAGCTTTTCAATATTGCCCTGCAAGAAGAAATAACAAATTTGCGTTGCGTATGCAACGCATTTTGCTTTTGAAATCATGTATAATGATGCCGAAATGAAGGGAGGCGAATATTTATGACAGAGAATATTTTGGTAAACGTAACCGGCGGCGAAATCTCAAATGAGGAGAAGCAGGCCTATGTTCAGCGCGCCTGTCAAAAATACGGAAGGGCGCTTAATTATATTGATCTGAAGCTCGACGGCGAGTTTGTGGATATCCACTATCATTTAAAGAAAGTTCCCTTTGACCGTATCCGCAGAATTACCGGGTATCTGGTGGGCACGCTGGATCGGTTCAACAATGCCAAGCGCGCGGAGGAAAGCCAGCGCGTGAAGCACAAAATGGATGTTGAAGGAGTATAAGTAAAATGAAAAAGCTTTTATCCGTTGTTCTTGTACTTATGATGGTGTTTTCCGTGTCCGCGTTCGGTGAAAACAGCGCGCCCGTTCGCGTAAGCGCGCTGATGGGCCCGACCGGCATGGGTCTTGTGAAACTGATGAAGGATTCCGAAGGCGGAAGAGAATATGAATTTTCCCTCGCGGCTTCTGCCGATCTGATTACCCCGAAATTCATCAAGGGTGAATTGGACGTTGCCTGCGTTCCTGCCAACCTTGCAAGCGTTCTTTACAACAAGACCAACGGCGGCGTGACCGTACTTGCGGTAAACACGCTGGGCGTTTTGTATATTGTTGAGCGCGGCGAGGCCATTAATTCCGTGGAAGACCTTCGCGGAAAGACGGTATATGCCAGCGGCAAGGGCGCAACTCCCGAATTTGCGCTCAACTATCTGCTCACCGAAAGCGGCATCGATCCTGACAAGGATTTGAACCTCATCTACAAGGCGGAGCATGCTGAGTGCCTGACGGCGCTTATTCAGGATGAAAACGCCGTTGCCATGCTGCCCCAGCCGTTTGTGACGGTTGCCCAGACCAAGGCCAGCGACATCAGAATCGCCCTTGACATGACCGAGGAGTGGAACAAGCTTCAGGAAGGCAAGGAGAATCCCTCCGGCATGCTGACCGGCGTCGTTATTGCCAGAACCGAATTTGTGAAAAACAATCCCGAAAAGGTT
>JAZSFI010000578.1:0-3305 GCA_045532135.1 Clostridia bacterium
CGTTTACGCTTTTTACGCCTTCAAACTGCATGCAGGTCAGAACCAGTGCGCGAAGCGCAAGGCGACCGCCGTCCGTTTCTTCGGCGATGGAAATAAATTCGCGCGTAAAATCGACGTTCGCAACGCCGTTAACGACCCTGACGCTTTTCAGCCCGCATCCGGACGGAATGACGCCGTTTAAAGGCGAAGTGGAAGAAGGCCCGTTCACAAGCTCCATAACCGCCGTTTGAATATCGCCATTTCCGTAAACGGCGCGCGTCACGGGAACGATCATGGAGGGCGAATCCCCGGTAAAATAGAGCGTGACAGTGCTTGAAGCGTCCGGAATATCCGTGCTTTCAAGATTCAAAAGCCCGCGCGTAAATTCGCCGGAAATGCCTGTTCCGAAGGTCAGGCGCTCGGTTTCTTTTCCGTCAATCAGAAAGCGGACTTTCTCAACCGTCGGAAAATCGGTAAGCGTCTGAACAATGGCCGAAACCATGTTGTATTCGCTGACCGCGTCCGGGGAATTGAGCGCTTCCTTGCTCATGTCAAGCCGCGCAACGCCGCCCGATATATCCAGATCAAACGTCGTGTTTTCCGGAATCACGCATCTTAATCCCATTCTGGCCGCTTCCATATCGTTATAAACGCTTTTAACCATGAGATTGAGCGTAGCCCGCGCAATGCCCTCTTCCGCGCCGATGGTACGCATAACGGGCACGAGGTAACCGTTGTCATCCTGATAATAAGCAACCGTGTTCATGCTTCCAGCGTTCTTTTCATCCGTCACAGGCGTCAAAAACGGACTTGGCGTAAACTCCGGCTCCCGCGCGCCCGTATCGTCCTTCTTTTCGCCAAGCGGAATGCATACTGCGACAATCGCAATGAGAATAATGACAGCCGCCACAATATGCGGCCATTTAAGATTGTACCGAAAAGCCATCGAAAATCCCTCCCACGCGCATTCTGACTTCTTCATGCTATTCATTTCAAGACGCGGGTATTCTCAAAAGGCTTTCGCATTATTTTAGCACAACTTTTCTCAGGAATCAATCATTGTTGCTATTTCCGGATAAATCCTGTATAATGAATCAATCAAACGCATGGAGGACAGTACATATGCCGATGGACGGCGTAACCTTTCATCTGATTGCAAACGAATTAAACGCGCTGCTTGCCGGAGGCCGCGTTGACAAAATCACCCAGCCTGAACGGGATGAAGTGATCATCACCGTCCGCTCTCAGGGCGAAAATCACAACCTGCTTTTGTCCGCAAGCGCAGGCTGCGCCCGGGCGCACGTAACAAAAATCAAAA
Source organism: Clostridia bacterium (assembly GCA_045532135.1). Taxonomy (GTDB): domain Bacteria; phylum Bacillota; class Clostridia; order Christensenellales; family Aristaeellaceae; genus SFHK01. The sequence goes on from JAZSFI010000578.1 coordinate 1,298, forward strand.
AAAGCAATCCCCTTGAGCCGCCGAATCTTTGCATGCTCATGCGAAAGCATTTAATCGGCGGACGCATCCGCTTTGTCCGTCAGGCGCTCAGCGACAGGATTCTTGAAATTGGCATCGAACACATTGACGAATTGGGCGACCAAAGCGAAAAAATACTGATCTGCGAATTCATGGGCAAGCATTCAAACATCATTTTCGTAAACAAGGACGGACGCATCATGGAAAGCGCGAGGCGCGTAAGCGAAGCGATTTCAAGCGTCAGGGAGGTTCTTCCGGGCCTTGTGTACGTCCGTCCCCCGGCGCACGGAAAAATGCCGTTTGACGCGCTTTCTGAAAATGCCCTTTCAAACGCGCTTTCATCCTCCTCAGGGTATCTCTCAAAAGCGCTCGCAGGCACGATCAGCGGCCTTTCCGCGCCACTTTCAAGAGAAATTGCATTCAGAACAGCAGGAAATGAAGACGCACGTCTGGAAGAAATTGACGCGCGCGCCTGCGCAAAACAGGTCGTGACGGAAATCGGAAATATCCTCTCCTCTCCCCTTCCTGCCGTTCAGATAAACGAAAGCGGAGAAGCGATGGATTTGCTCGCGTTCGAATACAGAAGCCGCCTTTCTTTCAGCAAGAAATACTTTTCCACGCTTTCTGAAGCCATCGACCATTTTTATTATTCCCGCGACCTTGAAGAGCGCATGAAGCAAAAGTCCTCCGCGGTTCACAAGGTGATCAAAAACAACATCGACCGCCTTGAAAAGAAAATCGCGCTGCAAATCGAAGCGCTTGAGGGCGGCGAACATATGGAGGAATACCGCATCAAAGGAGAGCTTCTCTCCGCATGCCCGCATCTGGTCAAAAAGGGTATGAAAAGCGTATTTATTCCGAATTACTACGATGAAAACCTTACGCCGATGGAAATTTCATTGGATGAAAAGCTGAACGCAAACGCAAACGCCCAGAAGTATTTCAAACTCTACCGCAAAGCGCAAAGCGCGAAAAAATTGGCCGAAGAGCAAAGACAGCTCGCAGCGGAGGAGCTTGCATACCTTGAAGGACAGATGGAAAACCTTTCAAAGTGCACAGACGAATCCAGTCTTTGGGAGCTTCGAAGCGAACTTGTAAAGCTTAACTACATCAAGGATACTTCCACACGCCGTCAGGTTAAGGCGCTTCCTCCCTCTGCGCCAATCAAATATGTTTCTTCGGACGGGACAGAAATCTTTGTCGGGAAAAACAATCTTCAAAACGAAAAGCTCACCTTCGGTGCAGAGCCCAATGAATGGTGGCTTCACGTAAAGGATGCGCCGGGCTCCCACGTCATAGTAAAAAGCGAGAATCCGACGGATGAAACGATGCTTTTTGCCGCAAAGCTCGCTGCAAAGCATTCCTCGCTTTCAACCGGCTCCAACGTTCCCGTCGATTACACAAGGCGCAAATTCGTCAAAAAGCCTTCGGGCGCAAAACCGGGATTCGTCATTTACACGCATCAGAAAACCATCTACGTGACCCCGGAGTAAAACAAAGAGAAGATCCGGCGATTTTTCCGGATCTTCTCTTTTTCTGTGCTTCAAAACGCACATTTTTATTTCCACAGCTTAAATTTGCGCGCGCGTTCTTCAAGCCTTCTTATAACCTTGCCGACCATCGCATCCAGGCCGTCGCCCGCTTCACCGCCCGAAAGAGCCGCAAGTATATTGTCCACATATTGATTCGTAAGACACGTCCAGTTGGTGAAAATAATGCCGCCCAATTGTCCCGGCCAGTTGCAGCGTTTGGTCAAATAATGCGCTTCAAGGGCGTGCGTCCAGAAATGAAATGCATTTTCCGCAATATGAAACACCGAGGGCATCACAAAGAAACCTTCCTTGATAAAGGTCTCAACCGACGGATAACCCGCGCTGTGCAAATCATAATGCCAATCGCAGATCATGATATCGCGGGTCACCTTATCATCCATGTGCAGCGCGGGATACATGCCAAAACGGTCAGCCTCCCACATCTGATAGCCCATGGC
>JAZSFI010000053.1:0-5404 GCA_045532135.1 Clostridia bacterium
ATTTCCGTTGCAAGCAGCGTAACGTCCATCGGTGATGAGGCCTTTTTCAGCTGCAGATCGCTCAGAAAGATTGATGTCCCAAAAAGCGTTTCGTCCATCGGCGACAACGCTTTTGCACACTGCGAATCTCTTGAAAAAGTCTCCATTCCCGAAAACGCATCAAGCCTCGGACGTAACGCGTTCTATAACTGCGCCTCTTTAAAGGAAGTCGTTATTCCCGGCAGCGTGACGGCAATCGATTACGGAACATTCCGGGACTGTATATCTTTAAGGAAAGTCATTATCTCCGACGGTATAACAACAATCGGTGATGACGCGTTTATGTGGTGTAAATCTCTTGCTGAGATCATCATTCCCGAAAGCGTGACAACGATTGACTTCGGCGCATTCTACGGCTGCGATTCCCTGACCCTCACCGTGGAAAGCGGCTCCATTGCCGAAGCGTATGCCATTCAAACAGGCATTCCCTATCGCACAAATATTGTACCTTAATAAGCAAAATTAAGATCAAAATTACTTGCAAAACTTCTCCGCAAGTGATACCATATGGATAGCCACTTTTATGTGAAAGAGAGGAATTTTTCCCATGAGCAAAATCAAGGTTGCCATTATCGGCTGCGGCACGATTGCCAATGCTGCCCACATTCCTTCCTATCTGAATAACCCCAATGCGGAAATCAAATATTTCTGCGACATTCTGCTTCACAAGGCAGAAGCCTGCGTTGAAAAGTACGGCTGCGGCACCGCCATTGAAGACTACCATGTAGCGCTCAACGACCCTGAGATTCAGGCCGTTTCCGTCTGCACCCCCAACTATGCCCATCCGGAAATCGCCATCGCCGCTATGCGCGCCGGAAAAGACGTTCTTTGCGAAAAGCCCGCTGCCCGTACTTATGCCGAAGCCCTCGAAATGCAGAAGGTTCAGCATGAAACCGGCCGCATCCTGAACATCGGCGTTGTCAACCGCTTCAACGACAGCGTGAACATGATCAAAAAGTATATCGCCTCGGGCAAGCTCGGGGAAATCTTCCACGTATACGCTTCCTTCCGCGCCCATCGCTCCATCCCCGGACTCGGCGGCGCTTTCACCACCAAGGCCATCGCTGGCGGCGGCGCGCTCATCGACTGGGGCGTACATTACCTCGACATCGTTATGTACTGCACCGGCGATCCCAAGCCCCTGACCGTTTCCGGCGAAGCGTTCTGCAAGCTCGGAAAGGATATGCCTTCCTATACCTACAAGTCCATGTGGGCGGAAGACACCAAGAATGTAAACGGCACCTATGACGTAGATGATTCCGTCGTCGGCATCATCCGAACCGAAGGCCCGACCATCTCCTTCCAGGGCGCATGGGCTCAGAACATCGGCGAAAACGAAACCTACATCGACTTCATGGGCGATAAGGGCGGCATCCGCTTGACCTACGGCTCCACCTTCAAGGTATACACCGCAGAAAACGGCGCGCTGGTTGAGTATGTTCCCGAATTCAAGATGCGCGACCACTTCCAGAACGAAATCGACGCGTTCTTAGGCTGCATCGAGACCCGTGAAAAGCTCCCCAGCCACATCGACACAGTTATCATCACTGCCAAAATGATGCAGGCCATCTACGATTCCTCCGAATCCCACAAGGAAATCGCGCTGGACTAAAATACAAATAAAAAGTAACCGAAAGCAATGGTTTCGGAGACTTTTCTATATCAGCGCACAACCGCGCTGGTCTGGGGATCCAGAATCAGGATGCTTCCGTTCAGCTGCGCCTGACCCATGCCGATGAAGGCGGCGATGGCGGTAAACTCGATATCCGTAACGGCAGAAAGATCGATTTCGGCGCGGCTACCCGATGTATTATGGAATACCGCGGCTCTTTGGCCGTCAAGTTCCGCAATAAAGCCGCCGGCTTTGGTGTTTTCAAGAGTGAGTGCGGTATACTCGCCCGCTGCGATTTCGGGATTGGCTTTTCGGATCATCAGAAGGCGCTTATAATAGTTGTACATGCCGTCCGACATGCCGTAAAGATCTTTTACGGAGTAGGGCGTCTGCTTTTTGTCCTCATAGGTCGTGCCTTCGGGATTCATAACCGTGTCGCCGTCGCCCCAGAGCATTTTAAGCCTTCGGTTTGCGTCGGTGTTTGCGCCGCCGCGCGAGCCGCGAAGGGCGATTTCCTCGCCGTAATAGATGAAGGGCGAGCCGGGCGAAAGAATGTAAAGGTTGGCCGCCATCTTCATGTGCCCGCTGGCAGCGGTGAGATACCCTGCCGCTCTGTCCATATCGTGGTTGGATACAAACATGATGTTCATGGCGTTTTCATTGAGATTGGAAATTTTATCCAGATAGCCGTCCACATAGGCGGTAAAGCGGTTCACATTTCCGGCTTTGGCGGTTTCGGCAATCAGGCCGGAGACCTGACTGGTTGTGAAATTAAAGCAGTTGGTGACGGGAATATACTGGTCGATCACGCCGTCGCCGTCCCAGACTTCAGCCACGGTGTACAGATCGCTTTTGACCTTTTTGAGTTCTCCGATGTACCAGTCCCAGAATTCGACGCATTTTTTGTTGTCGTTCATGTAGATGTACTTGGCGGCGTCAAAGCGGAAGCCGTCAATGCCAAGATCGATATAGTAAAGCGCAACGTCAAGGAAAGCTTCCCTGACCATGGGATTGTCAAAATCCGGCTCGGGCATCTGATCCGAGAAATTGGCTTCATACATGACCTTTCCGTTCTGCCAGCGGGCAAAATGCCTGCCTGCGGGCGTCTCTGCGTCCACCGTTTTCCACGAATAGAAATTGTAGTAGGTGTTTGCGGGATTATTGAGCAGATGGGAATTGACGAAATTTCTGAACCAGCGGTTGTCGGTGGAGGTGTGGTTGATCGGAAGATCGAGGATGATTTTCACATCGCGCGCATGGCAAAGGTCGATCAGTTCCTTTAAATCCTCCGTCGTGCCGAACGCGGGATCTACCTTATAAAAATCCGTCACATCGTATTTGTGGTAGGAAGGCGATTCGAAAATCGGCGTAAGCCAGATGCCTTCAACGCCGAGGCTCGTGCCGGAAGCGGGGTTACCGTCGTTTAAATAATCCATGCGGTTAATAATGCCGCGAAGATCGCCCACGCCGTCGCCGTTGGAGTCGGAGAAGGAGCCGACAAAAATCTCATAAAATACGCGGTTTAAGCCGGTGTCCGCGTCTTCATTGTAAAAAACAACATCGTCAATCACGGCTTCGCCGTTTTCATTCAGGGGGTAGCGCTTGGGAAGATACTCCTCCGCAAACGAAACGCCCGGAAAAAGCATGCACGCAAGGATAAAAGCAAGAATCCGTTTCATATTGTTCACTCCCGAAAAATCGATATGCTTACTATCGCACACAAACGCTCGCTTGTCAAGAGGCAGCAAAACATGCTATAATAAATGGCGCATCCGGCAAAAAGGTATGCCCAAATCCCCTTCCCCGCAAATGAATTTCGCTCTTTGGAGATGAATCAGCATGAGATTGTATACCGAAGAAAAACTGAACAAGCTGAAAAAACGCGTGCAATCGCTCCGGATTTTTCTGATCCTGCTTATGGGACTGTCGCTAGCCTTCGCAATCACGCTGTGCCTGTTTGTGAAAACGGAAAACGCTTCAAAACTCCTCCTTGCGATTATTACCGTTATGACGCTGTCGGGCTGGATTTCCATTCTGGTTTTAAACCTTTTTTATCTTCCCGCCCATCGCCAAAGCAAGCACATGGAAAATATATTAAAGGAAGAAACGGTTTCCTTTGAAGGTGAAATCTGCCTCTCCCCCATGGTTTTTGGAATTCCCAAAAGCATTGAAATTCAAAAAGTAACGATCAAAAACGGCGAAGAGGCGCAAACGTTTTCCGTGAGTCACAATTTTGCACATCTGCTCCCTGAAAACGGCGCGGTTGTGCGCATTAAATCCGCAAAGGGATATATCACGGAAGCGGAGGTGATCGGATGAAGACGTTCAAAAAGATCATGCATCTTGTGCCGCTCATGCTTTTTTGGCTGATGATGACCGTGTTTTTCTGGAGCTGGATTTTCACCTTCCTGACCGACGCGCCCCGGGAAGAAAAAATCGTTCTGTTCATCGAGTGCGAAGTTCCGGGCGCAACGCACATCGCCGCCGAATTGGAAAAACAGCCGTCAAACGTCATTCAGCTTGCTGAGGTGAAGCCGTTTTTGTATTCCATGATGTCGTCCGACGCCATACGGACGAGCGATCTTTATATCGTATCGGAATCCGGATTGCGGGAATATTCCCAGTGGTTCAGACCTCTTCCCGAAAACGCTTTGGCGCTCGGTGAAATCGTCTCCCATGACGGCGTTCCCATGGGTGTCAAGGTCTATGACGCGCCTTCGAATGCCGGCATTGGCATAAAGCACATTTCCTACGAAGAGGAAAACTATTATCTTGTTTTCGGAAATCAGTCTTTGCACATTTCAGGAAATGAAAACGCCGTAAGCGACGAAGCAGTTTTGTACGCCGCGCGTCTTTTTGAAATTGACGAATAAAAGGAGGAATCACACATGAAAACGCTTTGCCTTATCCTGCTTTTGTCCCTGTTCGCATGTTTCCTGACCCCGGCATTTTCCGAAGAGCAAAGTTCACTTTTCGTGCCCAAAATTGAAAATCTTCCGGCCGATTTCATTTTCGGCATGGACGCCTCCTGCGTAATCGCCCTTGAAGACAGCGGCGTAAAATACTATGATTTTGACGGAAACGAAGAAAATGTTTTCAAAGTTCTCGCAGATAACGGCATAACCCACATCCGCGTTCGCATCTGGAACCATCCCTACAATATGGCGGGCAAGGGCTACGGCGGTGGCAACAACGACATCGAAAAGGCAGTAAAAATCGGTCAGCGCGCCACCAGATACGGCATGAAGCTGATCGCCAATTTCCATTATTCCGACTTCTGGGCGGATCCCGGAAAACAGATGGTTCCCGTCGCATGGGCCGGCATGGAAATTGAAGAAAAGACAGAAGCATTATATCAGTATACCCGCGACTGCCTTGTAAAGCTGAAGGAGGCGGGCGTGGACGTCGGCATGGTACAGGTCGGAAACGAAACCAACGGCAGAATGTGCGGCGAAAAAACGTGGTTCAACATTCAATATCTCATGCAGGCGGGCGCAAAAGCAACGCGCGAAATATTCCCGGACGCGCTGGTCGCCCTGCACTTTGCCAACCCTGAAAAGGCGGATTCGTACGCAACCTATGCCAAGAAAATGGACTATTACAAGGTGGATTACGACGTATTCGCTTCCTCCTACTATCCCTACTGGCACGGAACGCTTGAAAATCTTTCAAATGTTCTGACCGACATTGCAAATACCTACGGAAAAAAGGTCATGGTCATGGAAACCTCCTACGCCTATACGTCTGAAGACA
>JAZSFI010000315.1:0-3925 GCA_045532135.1 Clostridia bacterium
TCTTTTGCCATTTGAAGAATCTTTTCGATCTTGCCCTCTTCATACAGGCGCAGAATTGTTTCGGCCAGCATGCTGTTGGCCCAGGCGAACCACGGGCGGGTGAAATCTTCGGGTTTGTTGGGGTCAAAGGATTCGTGCATGAAGCCTGTGCCGCCGTGGGTGGAGAGGATGTTTTTAAGAAGCAGGGCGATTTCCCTGTCGTCGGTAGAGGTCATGGCCTGAACGCACAGGGCGATGGGCCAGATGTAGCCTTCAGGGGAGTGGGGGCTGCCGACGCCTTTGGCGAGCGCGCCCTCGTAATAGTAGGGGTTGTGACGGGACAGGACGAAAGCGCGGGTGCGCTTGTAGAGCGCATCGTCCTTTTCCAGAACTTCAAGATAGGGAAGCGCCAGAAGGCTCGGAACGTTGGCATCGTCCATCAGGACGTAGTTTCCGTAACCGTCGGTTTCGTAGGCGTAGATTTCGCCGAGCTCGGGGTGGTTGTATTTGCCGAAGTTTTCAACGCCTTCGGCGATTTCTTTTTCGAGGCGCTCTGCTTTCTGATAGCTTTCATCATCGTTTAAAAGCTTTGAAAGCATTTTGACAGACTTCATGGCGCGAACGGCAAAGAGGTTTGAGGGGATCAGATAGCCATATTTGCACGCGTCGTCCGACGGACGGAAGCCGCACCATGTCATGCCGGTGACTTTGACGGGCGCGCCCTTGCCTTCGTGGGAAAGGGTGTCCGTGGGCGGGCAGTCGGAACGGATGAAGAGGTATTCGCTCTTTTCGTGGTTCTGCTCGGTCGCAAAGACCTTTAAAACGGTTTTGATGGCTTCATGGAAGTTACCGCTTAAAAAGGCGGTGTTTCCGGTCTTGTTTACGTATTTTTCAGCCAGCCACATGGGATAGCACAAAGAGTCGATCTCATATTTGCGCTCCCACACCCAGTCGCTTGCGCGGGGGAAGTCGTTATAGGGCTTAAAGGAATTCTCCTCGCGGTTGAAGGCGTTGGCGTAGGGGTCGCGCAGGATGCAGTCGGCCTGACGGGAGAGGAGGCCTTCGATCATTTTGGAAACGGAGGCGTCGGAAGCAAATCTCATGTAATGAAGAACCTGCGCCGTTGAATCCCTCAGCCACATTGCGGGGATATCTCCGGTAATGACGAAGGTATCGGTTTCGGTTTCCTTGACGGTGGTCTCAATGGTATTCAAAAAGCAGCGCTCAAAAATCTCCCAAAGGTCGGGATAAACGGAGAGAACTTCTTTGAGCGGCGCAATCTTTCCTTTCAGGGCGGTTAAGGCGGACATGAATATCGCTCCTTTCAAAATGAATGAATGTGTGTTCTATTATAAACGAAGATGGAACAAAATGGTAGAGGTTTTAAGACGAAATTTTATCCGGGAGATTTACAATTCAAGGGAAAATGATATAATGAAGTCAGAAATTTTGCTTGGGAGGATGGATGCATCATGAATGCGCCGTTTCATGACCCGCTGGTCATTGCGCTTGAAAATGAATACCTGGGGCTTTCGACGGATCTGCGTATGAAAGGCGTGATGGCGAGAACAAGCCGGGACCTTATGAACTGGTCGGAACCGTTTTCGCTTTTGAAGGAAACGCCTGCGTCCGTCAAAAACCATGTGAACACGGACATTTTCTGGGCGCCGGAGCTTGTGAAGCGTGGGGATGAATGGCGGCTGTATTATTGCGCCAGCCGTTTCGGAACGACGCAGAGCGTTATCGGGCTGGCCAAGGCGAAAAATCCTTTGGGACCATACGAATATGCGGGCGATGTGGCGCTTTCCGGGCATTCAAAGACCTTTACGCAAGCCAACGCCATTGATCCCTGCGTGTGCGCGGACCGCGAGGGAAGGGATTATCTCATTTACGGAAGCTTTTTCGGCGGAATCCGCATCCTTGCGCTGGATGAGGCGGGTTTTAAAGCGGAGTTTCACGAAGGTAAGCGCATTGCGGGCGGCAATCATCAGGCGATTGAGGGCGCGTATGTGTGGTATCACAGGGAGTCGGACAAGTATATCCTGTTTACTTCGTGGGGTGATCTCAATTGGGATTACCACATCCGCGTGGGCTATGCGGACGAAATCACCGGGCCATATATTGATTCACAGGGATTGGAGATGACGGATCTTGATCCTGTGCATCATCCGGGCGACAAAATTTCGGGCGGATACAATTTCGATCTTCAGCGTTTTGTGGGTGTGTAGGCGACCGGACACAATAGTCTGTTTCACGACCGGGACGGGAAAACATATATCGTCAATCATGCGCGCCCCGAAGGAAAGGGCGGGCGTCCGTTTATTCAGATCCGCCGTCTTTTTGTGCGCGCGGATGGAAAAGCGATGGTTTGGCCTCTGGAATACGACGGAAAACCGATCGAAAGCGCGGGCGAGATTGGAGAAAATTGGAAATTTGTGTATCAATCGAGGTTCAATAACGGCGTTGTTTACGGAATTTCAAAGGAGCTTTCTGTGGCGTGCGCCCAAAGGCGCGCAGATGAAATATCGCTTACCCTGTTTCAGAAAGAATGGAACGGGGTTGTGTACAGGCAGGGAGAAAATGTAGCCATGACGCTTAGATCAGAAGATGGAGAGACGCTCTGGGGCATTCAGGAATAAGAAAAACGAAGCGCAGGCAAAGGATGAAATGTCTGCGCTTCGTTTTTTATCTTGTAAACCGGGACATGAATTTCCACGCCTGTTCACAGGTGTGCTCGCGGCATTCGTGCCCTTGGTTGTCGATGGAGGCAAACGCGGTTCTCATTTCGCCGTCGTCGCTTTCAAAATAGTGAATCGTCAAAACTGCGTTCCTTGCGGGATCGTGGATTTTTTCGACTTTGTCGCCGGCGACTGCGAAAATCGGGTGCGCCCATGTTTCCTTGTCTTCGAACCGGACGGCAATGGGCGTCTTTACGCGATTGACTTCAAAAACATATTTCATGCGGTCGAGGCATTTTTCCGCCTGAAAGGGAAGCTCCGGAAGCGGCGTGATTTCGCCGCCTGCATAGAACACGGGAACGGGAATCCGACGGTTGATTTCCTTGTTTGAAGGTTTTCCGTACACGTTCAGGCCGACTTCAAATGTTGCGCTCATGGGCGCAAGAGCGGCGAAAACGCCCGGATATTCCTGAAAAAGATCCCACGATTTGCATCCACCCATCGAAAAGCCCGTGGCGTAGATGCGCTTTTCATCGATGGGATACTGCTTTTTCAGGATGGAAATGAGTTCAATCATCTCCTCTGCCGTGCTGTTCAAATGGTTTTCGACAGCGACGAGAAGGAAATCGTTTCTTGCTGCCACGCGGTACCAGCCGGAGACGCGCGTCAGATAAAACGTGGAATCTCCGCCGCCGTGAAAGGCCAGAACGAGGGGAACAGGGCCGTTTTTAAACAGGCCGCTTCTGTAATACGCGGCATATCCGATTCTATGGGTTTGGGATCCGGCATCATCGCCCATATTGTCGGTCGAGGTCTTGACCTGCGCCTCGCAGAATTCTTCGGTCAAACCAAGACCGCTTGCCGAAATTTCCTTTTCTAGCGCGCCCACCCAGCGCTTGAAGGGAGACAAAAATGCATGGTATGCCTTTGAAAAATCGCGCGATGACTGAATGCATAAGTAATCGCAGGAGGATTTGATGCGCGCGTTGATTTCATCCGTGTTTCCGATGGAGACCACGGGGATATCGCGCCTTTTTATGTCCGGCGCAGAAGAGAGGTTTTCAAGTACGACCGCTGTCGGCGTGATTTCGCCGGGGCCCCAAAGGTAGAGACCGTTTATGGTTTTCAGAAGGTTTTTTGCAATATAGTCCGCGCTTTTTCCCTTGCCAAACAGGAAGGAGCGGAAAATTGCGCCTCTTAAAAACCGGCTGCCCCAGTTTTTGGTGAACCGGTCGCGGCTTTTGATCATGCCGTCCTCGTAATACTGT
>JAZSFI010000211.1:0-3682 GCA_045532135.1 Clostridia bacterium
ATGCAGAAGTGCCCCTCCAAGAAGGGCAAGGACGAGTTCAACATGGAAATGAACAACCGTCCCGCGATCTATATTCCCTTCGCCCAGGCCATCCCGAACGTCGCCGTCATCGATCCCGAGCAGTGCATCAAGCTCAAAACCGGAAAGTGCGGCCTGTGCGAAAAGGTCTGTGCCGCCGGCGCGATCAACTATAAAATGGAAGACGAACTGATCGAACGCGAATACGGCGCAACCGCCGTCGCCACCGGCTTTAAGCCGATCGATCCAAGCCCCCTCGGAGAATACGGCTATGCCGAAAACGCTGACGTCGTAACCAGCCTGGAGCTTGAGCGCCTGATGAACGCAGCTGGTCCCACCAAGGGAACGCTTCTGCGCCCCTCCGACGGAAAGCATCCGCATGAGATCGTGTTCATTCAGTGTGTAGGCTCCCGCTGCGACGAAAACACTGAGCGCGGCAAGCCCTACTGCTCCAAGATCTGCTGCATGTACACCGCCAAGCACGCGATGCTCATCCGCGACAAGTACCCGGACACCAATGTTCATGTGTTCTACATTGGCGTCCGCACGCCCGGCAAGAACTTTGACGAGTTCTACCGCCGCGCAGTCGAGCAGTACGGCGTTGACTATATCAAGGGCATGGTCGGAAAAGTTGCCAAAGAAGGCGACAAGCTCATGGTCAGAGGAAGCGATCTGATCAACAACTGTCAGGTTGAAATCGCTGCCGACCTTGTTGTTTTAGCAACCGCCATCGAGCCCGATCCCTCCGCCCGCTCCATTGGAACCATGCTCACCGCTTCCATGGACACCAACGACTTCTTCACCGAAGCCCACGCAAAGCTCCGTCCCGTTGAGTCCCCGACCGCCGGCATCTTCTTGTCCGGCGCATGTCAAGGCCCGAAGGACGTTCCCGAAACCGTCGCGCAGGCCAGCGCCGCGGCTTCCAAGGTCATTGGTCTTTTGGCAAAGGATCATTTGGTCACCAATCCCTGCGTTGCGGAATCCAACGAACTTATGTGCAACGGCTGCTCTCAGTGCGAGAAGGTTTGCCCCTACGGCGCTATCACCTACATTGAGAAGGAAGTCCGCGGCCCCGGCGTTCGCGAAGTCCGAAGAGTCGCTCAGGTCAATCCCGCTGTCTGCCAGGGCTGCGGCGCGTGCACAGTCACCTGCCCCTCCGGCGCAATGGATTTGAAGGGCTTCAGCAACAAGCAGATCATGGCGGAGGTGGATCAGATATGTCTGTAACGAATCCCAACTGGAAGCCGAAAATCGTCGCTTTCTGCTGCAACTGGTGCTCCTACGCAGGCGCTGACCTCGCGGGCAGCGGACGCATGAGCTATCCGGCGGACGTCAAAATCATCCGCGTGCCCTGCTCCTGCCGCGCAAACCCCATGTTCATCCTGCGCGCCTTTGAGCGCGGCGCAGACGGCGTCATGATCTGCGGCTGCCATCCGGGCGACTGCCACTATACAAGCGGGAACTACTATGCAAGAAGAAGACTTACGATGCTGTTCTCGATGCTGGATTACCTCGGCATTGAGCGCGGCAGAACCCGCGTTGAGTGGGTTTCCGCTGCGGAAGGCGCGAAGTTCTCAAAGACCATGAACGAATTTGTCGAGACGATTTATAGTCTGGGCGAAAACAGAAAGCTGGGTGATATCAGATGCAAAAAATCATGAATTCGATTAAGTCCCGCGCAATCGCGCTGCTTTCTGATGGAACCGTAAAACGCGTCATCGGCTGGGAAAAAGGCGAAGGCGAATTTGACTGGTCCCCCGCGCTTTTTGAGACTGCCGAAGAAATGAACAACTTTGTTTACGGCGAATATGCCGGAAGCAATCTTTCCAAATACTGCCTGAAGTTCAATCTCGCCGAAGGCAAAACGCTCGTGATTCTCAAGCCCTGCGACACGCTCTCTTTCAACCAGCTCCTTCATGAGCATCGCCTCAGCCGCGAAAAGTTCTACATCATCGGCGCAGGTTGCAAAGGCATGAAGGACGAAAACGGAAAGCTTTTAAAGTGCAATACCTGTAAGGGCAAGGATTTTGAAGTCTATGACGAAATTATCGACGATGAAGAATCCAGAAAGCCTTTGAATACTTTCGACCGCATGATCGGGGTCAGCGAGCTTGAAAAAATGACCGCTGAAGAACGATACGATTTCTGGAGGGGCGAACTTTCCCGCTGCATCCGCTGTAACGCCTGCCGTAACGTCTGTCCGGCCTGCACCTGTGTAAAGTGCGTGTTCGACAACCCCGCCTCCGGCGTTCAGTCGAAAGCCCCCGTTACGGATTTTGAGGAAAACATGTTCCACATCATCCGCGCTTTCCACGTCGCCGGCCGCTGCACCGACTGCGGCGAGTGCTCCAGAGTCTGCCCGCAGAACATCCCGCTGCACCTTTTGAACCGCAAGTTCATCAAGGATATGAATGAACTCTACGGCGAACATCAGGCGGGCATCGGAGAAGAGGAAAGAACGCCGCTCACCTCCTACACCAAGGAAGACGCCGAACCCTCCATCGTCCATGAAAGGGGGAACGCCTGATGCGTCAGTTTCCCGAAAGCAAATTGCTTGACATTATTTCTTCCATCTCCTGCCCCGTTTATGCGCCGGTAGAAGACGGAAGCATGGTCGTATACAGCCGCTATGAAGACGGCATGACCCTGCGCCTTGATAAAATCGCCACCGACAAAACGCCCAAGGACATTCTCTTTCCCCAGTGGGAAAACCTCATGCACTTCAGAATGGAAGGCAAGACCATTGAGCTGACCGAAGAGAAGCGCATGGAAGAAGATTATGTGATCTTCGGCGTCCGCGGATGCGACCTTCAGGCGTTTAAGGTTCTGGACAAGGTTTTCCTGTCCGACCCCATCGACACCTATTACGCCGCCCGCCGCGAGCACGGCACGGTCGTTGCCCTCGCCTGCACAAGCATGCAGGATTCCTGCTTCTGCAAAAATTTCGGCGTTGACCCCGCCAATCCCGATGCAGACGTGGTTCTCTGGCTGATCGGCGACGATTATTACTGCGAAGCCTACACGGACAAAGGCCGTGATCTTATGGCCAAGTGGGACACCCGCGAAGCTGAAGACGGTCCCGTCGAGTGGATCAAGGGCGAAATTGCCAAAAAGTATGAATCTCTTCCCTTTGCCCATCTGAACCTTACCGGTTTTGACGGCGATCATCTGATGGAGAAGTTCAATTCTCCCAAGTGGAAGAAGCTTTCCATGGCGTGCCTCGGCTGCGGCAGCTGCACCTTTGCCTGCCCCACCTGCCAGTGCTACGCCATCCGCGACTATGACGCAGGAAACGGCATCCAGCGCTACCGCTGCTGGGACTCATGCATGTATTCCGATTTCACCCTGATGGCGCACGGCACCAACCGTCCCACGCAGCTTGAAAGATACCGCCAGAGATTTATGCACAAGCTCGTATACTTCCCGTCCAACAACGACGGCATGTATTCCTGTGTCGGCTGCGGCCGCTGCATTGAAAAGTGCCCCATGAATCTCAACATTGTAAAGGTCATCAAGGCATTGGGGGAAGACGCAAAATGACAAAAGAAACGCTTGTGCCGGTTCTCGGCATTGTAACCGACGTTCGCGTGGATACGCCGGACGTAAAAACCTTCCGTGTAAATGCAATCGGCGGCGGCAAGTGCTTTGAGCACATGCCCGGCCA
>JAZSFI010000264.1:0-1992 GCA_045532135.1 Clostridia bacterium
CCTTCACCGAGATCGGCAACCGCATCTGCGCCGATTCCCCCTTTGATACCACGATTCTCTGCTGCCTGACAAACCCCGCCGGCGGCTACATTCCCACCACCAAGGCCTATTCCGAGGGCGGCTACGAAGCCCGCGGTTCTGTTTTGAAGCCCGGCTGCGACGATATCATGGTAGACGCCATGCGCGAGCTTCTGAATTCCATCAAGTAATATTTCCGTCCCGTTTTTTCGGCCGCCGAAGCACTGATTTGCTCCGGCGGCCTTTTTTCACTCCCATACTTGACCTTTTGCGCTCATGCGTTTACAATAGTAACAAAGCTACGCTGTCAGACTGTTACGGAAAGGAAGCGCTTCATGGACAACATCTATTATAAGCCCTGTCTCGGAAATAAGCCCGCTTACTTCCCTTATTCCCGCGAGCAGCTCAAAAAGCGTCCCATCTTCCCCGCCTACATCTTCGATACCGGCGCATTCCTGCTGTGCAACGACCTGTTCGGCACAGCAGAAAACAGCGACCTCCTGCTTGAGCAGATCATGTCCGGTGAGTTGTTCCGTTACTGGGAAACGGACGGCGAATTCGACTGGTACGCAGTCTGGAACCGCTTCAACAAGCTCAATTCCAATCCCGAATGGGAGGGGCATATCTGGCCGGCGCGTCTCTATATCCTGCTGCCTGCGGCACAGGCCTACTGCCGCACCCATGACAGGAAATACGCTGACGCCTGGTACAAAATCTTTGATCACTGGGTCGAGCACAATCCCTACCGCACCTATCCCACCGAAGGAAAATGGTTTGATATGGTCTGGTATGAGATGCAGCTTGCCTGGCGCACAATCAACATGGTGCACAGTGTTTACCTGCTCGGTACCGAGGAGGGTGACGCACTTAGGCCGGAACAGTGGCAGAAAATCTATGAGCTTATCCGTATGCAAACCGATCAGATGTACCGCGAGGGTATCAACTACGCAGCAAAAGGCAAGGTTGGCAACCATCAGCTGCAGGTCGGCATGGCGCTGATCATGGTCGGATGCCTGCTGCCTGAACTTGGTAAGAGCGAGGAATACATCTCCCTTGGTCGTGACGTGGTCGCGCAGAATATGAAAAAGACATGGCCCGACGGCGTCAACTCCGAAAACAGCATGTCCTACGCTCATTTCATCGCGCGGCTCTGTATGGAAGCCGAAGCCATGCTCACCTTTAACGGCTACGAGGGTATCCCCGGCTGCGCCGAAAGCCTGCATGTGCAGTATGAGTTTCTCTACCAGTTTGCTGCCCCCAACGGCCGCAGCCTGATGATCGGAGACACCTACGCGCTGGACGCCATCGACGACATCGAATTTGTCAACGAGGTATTCCCGCTGAACTTTAAGCGTACCAAACAGAGCCGTCTCTTTCCCGACGGACGTATGGCAGTACTGCGCAGCGATAACTTTGAACTCTTTGTCGATGCGATGGATCCTTACCCCAACGCCCGCAACCTCTCCCCCGAACAGGCCAGCTGGGGCGGCGGATACGGCTATCATCAACATTACGGCCGTCCGCACTTCATTCTTTTCGGACGCGGCGAACAACTGATCATGGATCTCGGAACCGTCAACTACGACCGCTGCGGGCTGCGCTCCCAGCTCAACCGCGCGGCTTCCCACAATGTCGTCAGTTGTCGTGAAATCCCGCTTGAACATGATCTGACCGCCACAAAGGTCGTGGAAAAGCTCGCGGTCACAGACTGGGATGCGGAGTCTCCCGTTCAGAAGCTGACAATCCGCAACGACACGTATGACCCCGAGACCGGCAAATCATTCGTCTGGGATCGTACCTTTTTACTGTCCGCGTCGCAGCTTGAGATCATCGATGAAGTCCGTGCATCCGAGCCAATGCACTTCGATATCAGTCTCCATCTGCCCTATGCCATCGACGGCTACGTTGACTATTGGGCCGCCAATCAGCCCATTTCAAGAGATGGGCGTACAATAAGTCGGATCGTAGCCATGT
>JAZSFI010000131.1:0-1743 GCA_045532135.1 Clostridia bacterium
TACGATCCGACTTCGCTTGAAATGACCCTTCGTGAGATCTCCCAGACCGGTAATGTTCGCATCTACAACAGCACCGATCTGGACATCGAAGGCAAACCGACCTCCGAGCCGGTTCTGACCAACGAGCATATTCTGGCGGCCGGCATCATGAAGTCCACATGGCCGAAGGAGGCGGCAAAGATGATGTCGCAGCCTTCGTCAACAAGGTCTGCAGCGGCTTCGTAGCAATCGTTGGATTCGGGGATGTTGCGGATCATAATAACCTGATCATCAGAAAGACCGAGAGCCTCTTTGGCTTCGATTACGCCGTTGATGAAGTTAAGGTCGTAAGTGGAGTCTTCGTCGTGGAGCAGGATAACGCCGAGCTTAACGCCGGAGAGATCAGCTTCTGCAAAAACAGAGGTGCAGCCCAGTACGAGCATGAGGGAAAGAACCAGGGCAACGAGTTTCTTCATCATTTGAATTGTCCTCCTTGTTTTATCCATGGCCGTAAAAGTATTTGAAAAGTTCAAAGGGAATTGACCTTTGAGCGTTTTCACAGGTGAATGCGTTCATTCGGAAAAATCGACGGTTTTTTCACAAAATGGAATTCGCAGAAATTCGAAAAACGAAAAAACACGAACAATTTTTTGAAACGCAAGCACATTGTACAGGAATGAAACGTGAATTACAAGTGTTATTTCGCGTTACTTCTATTAAATATCGGTGCAGTTTTTGAATAGAATTTGTGCATCGGGTTATTTGAACGAAAAATAAGAATGTGCGGGTGCAAGCAACCCGCACAAGATGTGATCTATTTGGAAATAAAAAGAAAAATCAAGAAGAAAAACGAAAGATACGAAACTTCGCGCTGCCTTCTTTTAAGTGCCATTCAAGATACAATGTGCATATGCCTTGAAAAGGCAGGGAGGCGCTTGACGAATCACAATAATGCATACAGGTATCTTCAAGTGAAACTGTCGCAATTTTGCAATCACCGGCCCAGACGTCAAGTGTTCCGATGGCATTTGAAGCGTATTCGATCGTAAAACGGTTCACGCTTTCGGAAAAATCAATATATCTGAAAACGGCCCATCCGTCTTTTTCTGCATTTTGAATCACTTCTTCGTTTTGCAAGAAGGGATCCGGGGCAATGAAGGCTTTGGCGCCCCAGCCGCCCAAACGGCAAGCAGATGATGCGGGGATCGGATTGAGCGCGCAAAGGGGAGAATCAACGCCACTGCTTGTCGGAAGCGCTTCCTCTATATATCCGTCGTCTGATATATTGATCTTTTCAATGCACAGGCGTCTGTTAAAGGGGCTGTTTTGCGAGGAGCGATGATAGAAGACATACCAATTTCTATCAAAGCATTCAATGCTTCCGTGATTGTTCCAAGTTTCAGGATCCACCCCAATATTGTCAATCACGATTCCGCGAAAAACGTAAGGACCCAGAGGATGCTTCGCCGTTGCATGCGCAAGGCAGGTTGCTTTTCCGCGAAGGATGCAGGTGTAAAGAAGAATATACGTATCCTTGAATTTTCGAACGGACGCGCCTTCGTGGAAGCCATGACGCTTTTCGTCAATGAGATCCCGGATGACAGATTCTTTTTTGAGTGTCTTCATGTCCGCGCTCATTTCTGCTGCGCGAAGGGAAAACTGCCCCCAATAGTAATAGGCGCGTCCGCCATCATCTACAAAGATCGCAGGATCGATGCCGTCGCCGGAAGCATAATCAATCTTTTCGGCGTTTTCAAAAGGGCC
>JAZSFI010000029.1:0-3434 GCA_045532135.1 Clostridia bacterium
ACGGAAAAGCTTGCAATTCTTTTCATACTGTTATCCTCATATCTTTTGAATTACGGTCGCCGAAGCCTGCGCGGAAATCCCAAGTCCCTCTCCCTCAAAGCCAAGTTTCTCCGTGGTCGTGGCTTTTACAGATACCCGATCTGCAGAAAGAGACAATACGCCTGCGATATTCTCGCGCATTTTCGGAATAAAGGGACTCAGTTTCGGCCTTTGGCAAACGATGGTAACATCGCAGCTCGTGACAAGAAAACCGTTTTCCCTGATCTTCTCATTGGCTCTTTTTAAAAGCAGCATGGACGATATATCCTTATACGACATATCATTGTCCGGGAACAGTTTTCCGATATCGCCCAGCGCGCATGCGCCCAGCATCGCGTCCATCAGCGCGTGAAGCGCAACATCCGCATCCGAGTGCCCGAGAAGTCCCTTATCATACTCAATCTCTTCACCGCATAAAATAAGCTTTCTCTTCTCGACAAGCCTGTGTACATCATAGCCCGTTCCGCTTCTGAACAGAAATTTCGGCATATCTTCCTCAAAATCGCTTTTGAGGGTCAGCTTTTTATTCTCCATCGCGCTTTCCGCCTCCGTAAGCTTTACGCGTCCGAAAAGATATTCATAAAGCGCCGCGTCATCCGTTGCGCAGTATCCCTTGCTTTGGGCATACGCATGCGCTTGCATAATCGCTTTATAGGCAAACGCCTGGGGAGTCTGAACAGCGCGAAGCGAATCGCGAACGGGCGTTTCGACGGCGTATCCTTCCTCATCCACGCGCTTTATGGTATCGATGACCTTTGCGGAAATCACGCCGCTTCCAAAGGATACGGCGTCCTTTATCACGTTTTCGATGATTTCCTTTGTCACAAAGGGACGTGCGCCATCGTGAATCAATACGATATCCGTGTCGTCTGAAAGCGCTTTGAGCCCCGAATACACGCTTTCCTGCCGCGTGCTTCCGCCAAGCGCAACGGCTTTTACAAGACCGCACGCACCCTCTTCAAGCTTGATCTTTTCATACGCCTGTAGGTCGCCCTCAGACAAAACCAGCGCGATTTCATCAATCAAACCGCTTTTTGTAAGCGCGCTGAGCGTATTTGTAAGGACGGTTTTTCCGTTTAATTTATGAAAAAGCTTATTGTATTCAAAGCCAGCGCGCGCCCCCCGTCCTGCGGCGACAACCACGCAGCCTATATATTTTCCGTCAATCATTTTACGATCCTGTACATTTCCGTCGCCTGCTCCTTGCGTACGGATTCTGAAATGGATAAAACTTCGTATTGGGTTTCGTTTGCGCCGTAGCGGACGGTCAGAATATCGCCCACTTTGATTTTAAGCCCCGGCTTTCCGGGCTTTCCGTTCACCGTCACATGGTCGGAATCGCAGGCGTCGTTGGCAACGGAGCGGCGTTTTATGATTCTTGAAACTTTCAAAAATTTGTCAAGGCGCATCTCGCCCGGCGCGGTTTTGACTTCTTCTGTTTTCTTTGCCATATCATTTCTCTCCTGTTCACAAAAAAGGCGGCAAAGCGCCGCCGCTTAATTAAAATTCTTCCTTGTAGGATTTCCCGGGCTTAAAGCAGGGCGTTCTGGTCGCTTTTACGGTGATGGGTTCGAGGGTTGCGGGATTCAAGCCCTGATGCTCCGGGCGATGGCGCACTTCAAACGTGCCAAAGCCAACGATCTGAACCTTTTCATCCTTTTTCAAGGTCTCCGTAACCGTATCGAGAAACGCGTTGAGGGCGGCTTCCGCCTGCTTTCGCGTAAGGTCTGCCTTTTCGGAAATATTCTGGATCAGCGCCGCTTTATTCATTAAACACCCTCCGCGTCAAATATTTTGAACAATCGTTTAAAAATTCTTCGCATCCGATATTTTTCCTGCTTTCTTATCGGATACATTCGTATTTTAAATGCTGTGCGCCGCTTTATATCTTTCAATATAGCGGTTCACCGCATCCTCGAGCGCCTTTTCTGCATCGATTCCATTTTTTCTTGCCCATGCAACCTGTTTAAGAAGGCTGTCGCCCAGAGAGGACGCATCGGTTGCCCCAAAGCTTTCTGTCTGCGGCACATAAGAAACATCCGCCTTCTCCGCCCGCTTAATGACCTTGCTTGCGCGAAGCAACGCCGGCAGCGCAAGGGCAACGGCGTCCATTTCGTCGCCTGCGTCGTTAAAGCCTTTCTCCTTCTTTTTCTGATCGTCCCACAGATTGAAAAGGCCGTCCATGTTTGAAACGGTGTCCTTTCCGAAAACATGGCTGTGACGGGAAATCATCTTTTTGACAACGCCCGTTATTACGTCCGTTTCGGAAAATTCGCCGTGCTCAATTCCAATCTGAATCTGAAGCGCGACGGCAAAAAGCACATCGCCCAACTCTTCGATCAGGCCGAATTCATCCTCTTTTTCGATCGCATCCTGAAGTTCATACGCTTCTTCAAGGGCGTCGCGCTTGAGAGACGCATGCGTCTGCTCCTTATCCCAGGGGCATCCGTCAATTGGATCGCGAAGGCGCTTTGCAAGCATCAGAAGATGGGCAAAATCATACCGTTCAAGCTTTGTAAGCTCGCGGACTGCAGGCACAAAGCACGCAGCCGTATGGTCGTACGCTTCCATGCGGTCAAGATCGGTGAGCGGAATTTTGGTAACCCGGTCATCTATCAAAAAATACACGTCCGTCTCATCCGGGTATTTGTCCATCAATAGTAGTTTTACATCAGACGCCAGTTCAAAAGAATCGATCTCAGTAATCAGCGTATCGTTCATGGACGAAAAATATGCGTTTTCAGCATTGATCGCAGGTACGGTGAGATATGCGCCTTTGGAAAACACCGTCAGTCCCCCGCGCGTTTTCTGACCGATAAACCGAAGGCTGACGTCTCTCTCCGCAAGGGCGCCCACGGTTTCATCGTCCAGATCGATCACAAGATAATGGATTCTCTCAGCATTTATGGAAAGGATTTTGCCGATCGCCATTTCGATATGCTCGTCAAAATCCTCCGCTTCCTCATACACGCAGTCGAGCGAAGAAAAAGCAATGTTGTTCTTTTTAAGCCAATCCGCCGCGCCGCACCTTTCGGTATGAAGAACGATATGTTCCGCGCGTTTGATTTCTTCAACGGCGCTCAGCGTAAGTTCTCCTTCGGTAAGCCCCGTCTGGATGACATAAATTTCCATTTGTATCCCTGTCCTTCTTGCTTAGTACGTGGATTGTACCATATTTTTCCCGTTTCGTAAAGGCGTTTACTGTTCCATCTGCCGTCCGATAATCACGCAGGCGGTTTCTGCAACTTTCAGATCCACATTCGTCATTTTTACGCCGCTTTCCTTTGAAAGAAGCATAAGAGAACCCACAACCTCCGCATCCGACACGATAGGACAGATGATCTGGGACGTATAAAGGCTTGCGTCATCTTCGATGACAAGCGGAATCATGCGGT
>JAZSFI010000291.1:0-2599 GCA_045532135.1 Clostridia bacterium
ACCGCAGGGCGGGACGACTATGTCCATACGCTTACCATCCCCGTTACAGTTAAAAAGCTTGGCAATACCACCTACCGTGCCCTCATTATGGGACAGTTTACCGTTCCCGCTTCGGACGGATATCTGCCCTTCTCCAACAACAGCACCAAGGGTTTTACCGATGCTATCTCCCGCTCCTCCATCGACGGAAACCGCTACGAAGTTACCCGGATTCCGGGCTCCCCCACGCCCGGCGCGATTCGAAACGCCCTTTCGCGCCTTGCAAATCAGGCGGATGAAGACGACGTAACCGTTATTTTCTTCCTGACCCACGGCTCAAACGAGGGAAAGGAAGGATATGTCATGCAGACCAACAGCGGCGTCGTAATTGCATCCATCGACATGATCAACGCCCTTAAAGAGATTTCAGGAAACGTGGTTTTCGTGCTTTGCACCTGCAACAGCGGTCGCATTCTCTCAACGTCCGGCGCAAAAGCGCTCAAAAATTCGCTCGGCGCATATGAAGGCAAAAACGGAAAAGGCCGCCTTTCCTTCCTTTGCTCCTCCACCACCACAATTTCCAGCTACTATCGCATAAACGACGAAAAAGCGTCCTACGATTTTTACACCTATGCCGTCACGCGCGGACTTGGATGGGATATGCTGGCGGATCATTCCACCGGTTCTCTTCCTGCCGACGCAAACGGAGATAACAAAATCACGGTGAAGGAGCTGGCCTCCTACTCAAGAGGCGCAACGCAAAGAGCCATTTCCTCCTTCATCCAGCAAAACGGCACGTCCGATTTCTCGGGTCATGCCGCACAGTTCCCGTCATGGCAGATTGCCGACGGGCACGAAGACCTTGTGATCTTTCAAAAATAACCAATTTTACGCGGAGATGATGTTTCCATGAGATGCAGCTGCCCCGAATGCGGGACCTATATGGTGCATTCCGAAAGCGCTCAGCTTGGCTGCGTGTGCCCCGATTGCGGCGCAAGGTGCAAAATGTGCCTCGGCACAAACACGGTGGTTTCCCGGGAAGATTTAAAGGCGCGCGCCATCGGGTATCTCGCCATGCAGTCAGAGCCCGTTATGCGCAAAGAAGAGGATGAGGACAAGTACGATGAGCGTCAATACAGAGATTGAAAGAAAATATCTGATTGTCCGCCCATCCGATGATTTTCTTTTCTCACTTCCCCACACCCAGATCACGCAGACCTACCTCAAAAATGATTTGGATGGTGTGACCGAGCGCGTAAGAAAGCGCAGCGGACAAAACCGCCTTGTCTTCACCCACACGATCAAAAAGCGTCTGGACGACATGTCCTCCATGGAAGACGAACAGGAAATTACACAGGAAGAATATCTTCGCCTCTTGTTCCGCGCCGATTCCGATAAAAATCCCATTGAAAAAACGCGGTTTCTCATTGAAAACGGCGCGTTTACCTTTGAAATCGACGTATACCCTTTTTGGAAAAGGCAGGCGGTTATGGAAGTGGAGCTTCCGGATGAAGAAGCGGAATTTGTGATTCCCGAAAGCATACAGGTAATCCGCGAAGTTACAGGCATACGCGCCTATTCCAACGCACGCATGGCAAAGCGCATTCCGGACGAAGACTGACGCTATTTCAAAACGAAAAACGTTTTTTCGCGTTTTTCGTTTTCTTTTGCAAATTCATCAAAACGAAACAAAAACTCCATGTATTCGTACCTCTTACGTGGCATAATAAAAGTACCTGTCATTACGCGAAAGAAAAATCGGAGGTGACTCAATTGGACATCATCAAACGATTAATCCGCCTGATGGCTCCTTACAAAAAGAAGATCATCGTTGCGATGTTTCTTCAATTAATGGTCATCGGCACACGCCTCATCGCTCCGCTCATCACGCGTTCCATCATCGGCGACGTAATTCAGGCCGAAAACAGAGACATGAAGCTTTTGCTTCTGCTTTGCTCGGGTCTCTTGGCGCTCGTCATCGTTCGCGGCGCATGCACTTACATTCGTTCCCTGTCTCTTGAAAGGGTATCGCAAAACGTCGTATTCAATCTTCGAACCGGACTTTATAAGCACATGGGCGAGCTGCCCTATCAGTTTTACGACCATCACAGAATCGGCGAAATCATGTCAAGAATGACCGGCGATATCGAAGGCATCCGAAATCTGATTGCCGGCGGTCTCGTCACCGTGTTTGACAATGCTTTGAACTTTATCGGCGCGTTCATCTTCCTTATGTTCCTGACCCCGCGCCTGATGCTCTCGCTTCTCGCCTTTTGCCCGGTCATCGCCGTGGTTGCATGGATATTCAGAAAGAAAATCCACCCGGCCTTTGTCGCAACGCGTGAGCAGAATGCGGTGCTCAATACCCGCACGCAGGAAAACCTTGCCGGAATGCGCGTTGTAAAAGCGTTTGCAAGAGAGCCCTACGAATACGAACAGTTTGAAAAGGACAACCAGAAACTGCTCAGCTGCCATTTAAAGGCCACATGGATCTGGTCAAACTTTGTTCCGATCATGGAAATCCTGTCCGCCCTTTGCACGCCCGTTATGCTGATTGTCGGCGCGAACATGGTGCTGAACAAAACGCTGGACCTTGCAACGCTCATCGCCGTCAACGGCT
>JAZSFI010000076.1:0-3057 GCA_045532135.1 Clostridia bacterium
CATAAACGTAGGCGTTATCGACGTTTACGCGCATCCATTCGGGCGATTCGAGCGTATCAAGAAGGTCGGTTTCATCCGCCGGGTCAAAAGAGGACTCGGGCGTTTTTGTGGGCGCAGGGGTATGGGTTGCGGAGGCGGAAGGCTTTGCAAAGCGGGTGTAGTTAAGCATGGTCTGCGTGGCTTCGTCCGCAATGCCTGTGACGCTCAAAACGGTATTGCCGGTTACGGCGTTTACATAATTCTGAAACGCCATGACGGCTTCGGTCATGTTCTGATCATAAACGCCCTCTTTGCCGTTTACAAGCCATCCCAGCGCAATGAGTTTTAACTGAACCTCGCGGATGCGGGTGGGGGAGGAGGAGGCGTTCACGTCGTTTGATTCGGGCGCAGCGGTCTTGAGAGGCTCTGGATTTCGGTTGATGGTATAGTTGTCCAGATATTTAAACGTTGCAGGGCCGCAAACGCCGTCTACGGAGAGCTTGGCGTTAAAGCGGTCGTTCATGCTCTGCTGGAAGGATTTAACCGCATTTTTGGTCGCGGTGTCATATTTTCCGGTCGGAATACCTTCTTCAAGCCAGCCCAGATTCATCAGCTGCCACTGAAGGGCGAGAATGTCGTCTCTGGAGGAATTGGCATTGATTACTTTGCGCGTGGGTGCGGGAGAGGGCGTGGGCGTTGCATATGTGGTTCCGCCCCAGGTGGAATTGATTTCATCCTCCAACTGATCCCAGAAATTGGGGGTGGCGGTAGGCGCAGGGGGCGCGGTGGGCTTGCGCGTGGCGTAATACTCCTCGCCCGGCATGTTTATGCCGCCCTGCTGCGCCATCCAGTCCATATCGGTGCCGATGATATCGCCAAACTGATCGTTATGAACATAGGGCGTTGCACTTGCGGAGGGAAGCGGATTGTAGGTGGGATCGGCTGTAGCGAGCGGATCGATCGGGCGCGTAGGGTCGCCTGCGGGAGAGCAGCTTTTGATCATGAATACGGCGCCCGCGATAATCAGGATGAGCGCGATTATGCAGACAATCAAAAGCATCGGAACGCGGGAAGGCGCATCGTCATAATCAGACGCGCTTCTTCTGCGCGCAGGGGCGGGGGAAGATTTCTGCTTTTTCTCGATGAAATAGCCCGTTCCGTTCATGCGGACAAAGATGTATTTCTTTTCTGCATCGGGATCGGTCGCATCCAGACGCATCTTTTCAAGCTGATTGTTGAATTCGTCTTCGTAGCCGCGCGCAGGAGACACGGAACCGTCGATCTGACGGTCTGCGATCTCTGCAGGGAAAAACTCGCGCATGCGGCGGCGCGTATTTTTGTTGATATCAAATACGTTGTAGACGATTCCGGTGTCATCCTGTCCGCGGACGCGGCCGATGACAAATCGATCCGCAATCAGCGTTCCGCCGGGCAGATGGTCGGGATCGGAGCTGTTTTCCTGCTTATAGCCGCAATGAGGGCATACGCGCATGCCTCTGAGCTCCTTAAAGCAGTTCATACAGAGCTTAGTGTAGTCTACCATGGTTTATCCCTCCGTTTTTTCGGATACCTGGCTTAAAGTCAGTATTTTTTCTGTAACCATTTGACGTACGCGCGATTGAATCTGTTCAATTTCTCCGTTTGCATCAATGACTTTGATCCGCTCAGGTTCTTCTTTTGAAAGCGCCATGAAGGCGTTGTATACGTCCGTCATAAAGCCGGACTGCGCGCTTTCGATGCGGTCTGCGCCGGTTGCGTTTTTGCGTCGGCGAAGGGCTTCTTCGGCATCAATGTCAAAAAGCAGCGTAAGATCCGGCATACAGCCGTCCACGGCTTTTTCATTGATCGTTTTGACCCATTTGCCAAGACCGCGTCCGCCGCCCTGGTAGGCGATGGAGGAATCGACATAGCGATCGCAAAGCACGATGTTTCCTTGTTCAATGGCAGGTCTGATTACGTCTTTTACATGCTGGGAACGCGCCGCAGCAAACAGAAGCGCTTCGCATGCGTCCGTCATGCCCATGGCTTTGACGTCAAGCACGAGGGAACGGATCCTCTCGGAACTCTCGCAGCCGCCGGGCTCTCTTGTTACAGTAAGGCGTGCGCCGCAGGAGGCCAGATAATCCTTCAAAAGCTTCATCTGTGTGGACTTTCCAGAGCCGTCCGAGCCTTCAAAGGTGATAAACATACCTTTTGCTCTTAAAGATGCGCCCAGAAGGAGGTTTGAAAGATCCTCGGGCGTTTCAGCGTAGAAATCGCAGCCGCTTTGGCGCAGCTCTTCTTCGCTTCCGTAGCCGTAGCCAACGCCGATGGAAGCAACGTTTGCCTTTTTCGCGCCTTCGATATCGAATTTGCGGTCGCCTACCATGCAGGCGTTTTTGAACGTTTCGGGAAGCGCGCTTCGGATAAGAAATTCTTTTTCGCCGCTTTTATTCTGATAATCCGGTCCGACCACGCGGTCAAAAAGCGGGAGAAGACCGAAGTATTCGAGGGTTTTTACGCAAAGCGGCTGGGGCTTGGAGGATGCAAGAGCGATGTATGCGCCGTTCTTTTTAAGGCTCAAAAGCATAGGGAGGATGCCGGTATAGACGAGCGCTTCCTTCCAGCCGACGACGGTGTGCCGTTCGCGGTATGCGGTCACCGCGTCAGAAGCTTCTTCATCTGTAAGACCGCAGAACTCCATAAATGATTTGTGAAGCGGCGGGCCGACGAATTTTCTGAGCACGTCTTCGCCGGGAATCGGTTTTCCCATTTTTTCAAGCGCATAGCTTACGCTTTTCATGATGCCGGGCGCGGATTCGGTGATGGTACCGTCGAGATCAAAGATAATTGCATCGTAGTTCATGTCGTTCCTCCAAGTGGAAATTGATGCACCGGATATAACGCGATATCGCCCCCGAACAGCTTTGTACGGGGGCGGGGAGAACGGGAATTGGTAACTTACAGCACGCGGCGTCCCCAGGAGAACACGCGTCTGTAATAGCCTGAGGAGAGGGAGGAGATGACAACCTTGCCCGCGCCGGAGGAGGCGTGCACAAACTGGTTGTTGCCAAGATAGATGCCGACGTGGTCGGAAAG
>JAZSFI010000323.1:0-1669 GCA_045532135.1 Clostridia bacterium
GTTTCCGAAAAGCGCAACAAGAATGCGCATTCTCTGCCCACGGCACTGCGCCATCGACAATTTTTGCACATTTTCCCCGAAAATACGGATCATTTCCGCTTCCGCTTTAAACGACTTAACCACCGAAAAGCCGCTTAAAACGTCCTTGATCGACAGCGTATATTTTTCATTGTAATCGGAAATCTGTTTTTCCGCCTCGGCTACCTTATCGCCTGTGAGAACGGATGCAATCAAAGGCAGGAGCGATAAACCGACGGCAATCAGCGTAAGCAAGGGACTGTAGAAAATCATGAGCGCAATCGCGCCTGAAAACATCAAAACGCTTTCGGCGATGGCAAACGCATTTTTCAGATACCCTTGTTCAATAACCTGTATATCATTGGTCAGGGCAGATATGTATGTGGATGGGTTTTCAGCAGAAAACGCCGCAATGCTCTTTTGGGTAAGGAGTGAAAACACATACTCCTTGTACTGCGAAATTCCCCTGACGATAAACTTCGGCCTGAACCGATAGCCGATCACGCCCGCTACGCCTGTGCCGACGAGCAGCGCCAGCGAAATCATTGACAGCTCTTTAAGAGAAAAGCCGGTGTTATAGCCGCCCACAACATCCACAAGCTGCTGTAAAAGCCAGGAAACAACGAGCGCGCCGAACGCGCTCAGAAGCGTTTCGATCATTGCCATTACAAAGCACAGTTTATTGTTTTTATAAAACCTCCGTTTAAGAAGGCGGATATTGATCTTTTTGCCTTTCATTTTGCGCTCCTCAAACCGTAATTTCAACATACTCCCCGCTTGACGACTGTACTTCAACAAACTTCCAATCATCATGTGTACGCTTGAATTCTTTCAGCGCGGCAAAAAAACCATATACCTGTTCGAATGTAAGAGATTCTCCGTTTTTCTGCGCAGCTTTTGCAGCAATATGCGCGCTTAAACGATTCAGCATAAGAGCCGTCGGAATTCTCAGGCAAATATTCCTCTCATTTGGGCGGATGATATTAATTTTCATATTTTACTCCACAAAAATACGCACGGTGTCGCCGTCTGAGGACTCCACTTCCACTAAGTTTCCCATCGCGCCGTGGGATACAAGCTCAAAAATCTGCTTAAAGTCAATGGATTTAAGCGCTTTGTTTCCGGAAACCTGCGGCATTTCCATGCCGAGCTCAATGGCGACCTTCACAAGCGCCATGGGAAGATTGACGCGCACTTTATCGCCGTCTGCCGAATCCACAACAATCCGAAGCATCATTTCCGAAATGTCTCTGCGCTTTTCCTCAGGAAGCATCACAACGGCGGGCATGTTTTCCTTCCTCCCGCTTAACAGCTCATCCACCGTTATGCCCAGAATCTGCGAAAGCAAAGGAAGCGACTGAACGTCCGGGCAAGTCTGATCGTTTTCCCACTTGCTGACTGCTTGTGCAGACACGTTCATTTTTTGTGCAAGTCCCTCCTGAGTAAAGCCCTTTTCCTTTCTGAAAAACGCAATTCTCTTTCCAAGCGTCATATCCATGTTCGTTTACTCCTTTCGTTTGTGAATTCATGATACCATGTTCGCGCCTTAAAATCCACCGACCGTCCGTTGAATTGCACAGAAAAATTTCAACCGAAAGTGGATTATTCCATCAACTGCCGGTTGAATGCGCGTTTTTTGATTGACTTTATC
>JAZSFI010000130.1:0-6802 GCA_045532135.1 Clostridia bacterium
CCCCTCTACCGGTATTTTGAAAAACTCACGCCGGTGGACGAGATGCCGTAAGTTCGCCTCGGGAGGCGAAACGCCTCCCCTGCGGAGTTCAAAGCATCAATGGAGAAATACGCCGTAGGGGACGACTTTCCCATCCCGCATACCTCTTCCCCAATCGCATTTATCCGATTTTTCGCGCAAAAGCCTCGGGAGGCGAAACGCCTCCCCTACAAGATAAACGAAATGTATCGTCTTAATTGTAGGGGACGGGTTTCCCGTCCCGCGTGCCTCTTCCCACCTCATTCATCCGTTTTTTCGCGCTCAGGCGCAAAAAAATATTTCCCGCCCGATTCCCATTCGGGCAGCCGCCGGACGCGCGTGCGCCGAAAGGCAAGGCGCACAGACGTCCTTTGCAGAAGGATTTTCTGCAATAGCGAATCGGCAAAGGCCGATTGCCAAGCGGTCCCCCCTCGACCGAAAGGAGAATATATGGTTACCGACATTAAGAAGCTCCAAAGCGGCGCAATGATCCGCGCCAAGGACGAACTGCTTACCGATGATTTAGCCAAAAAGCTGGGCTATTCCTTCGCGCTCTGGCTTTCCGAGCGCCTTGGCATCGCGCCCGACATGCTCTTAATTTCCGTCGGCCACGATTCGCGCCCCTCCGGGCCGCGCCTCGCACGCGCCGTCATTCACGGGCTCACACAGGCGGATGCAGATGTATACGATTGCGGCATGGCAACCACGCCGGCCATGCAGATGAGCATTCAAATGGACGACGTACATACCTGCGGCGCAATCATGGTCACGGCCAGCGCGCGCGAAAGCGGTATGAACGGCTCCAAATTCTTTACTCCCGACGGAGCGCTGAATGCAGACGATGTTCAGATGCTCCTTGAAATGGCTACCCGCGTCGAGGTTCCGCATAGGCTCGTTGAGCAATTGGACCTCATGACCGCCTACAAAAGCCATTTGACCAAACAGATTCACGAATTCATGGCGTCCGACGACCCTGAGCCCTTAAAGGGCCTTCACGTGGTCGTGGATGCTTCAAACGGCGCCTGCGGATTCTATGCAGAACTGCTCTCCTCTTTAGGCGCCGATACCACAGGCAGTCTCAATCTTGCCCCGGACGGCCTGTTTACAGCCCACGCGCCAAGTCCTGAAAGCGAAGAGGCGCTCACGATTTTATCCGAAACCGTCATCCGCGAAAAGGCCGATCTCGGCATCATCTTTGACGCGGACGGCGACAGAGTGGCCATTATCGACAAAAGCGGCAAGCGCATCAACAAAAACCGCCTGATCGCCTTAATCGCCGCCATCCTTTTGGATGACGAAAAGAACCTCACCTTTGTCACCGACTCCGTCACCTCCTCCGGCCTTACGCGCTTTATCACCGAATGGGGCGGATCGCACTACCGCTTCAGACGCGGATACAGAAACGTAATCGAAGAGGCCAAGCGCCTCAAAAACGAAGGTTTCAACGTACCCGTCGCGATTGAAACCTCCGGACATGCCGCAATGGCAGAAAACTATTTTATCGACGACGGCATGTACCTTGCCACCAAGGTCGTATGCGAATGCATGTGGCGCAAAAAGCAGGGCTTGTCCCTTGCAAGCCTTATTGAAGAACTCTCCGAGCCCGTTGAACATGTGGAAGTGCGCCTTCCCATCATTCAGGAGGACTACAAAAAGGCCGCGGGCTACGTAATCGAAGCGATTTTATCCAAAACGCTCACAAACCCCGCCTGGCGGCTTGCCACCGACAACAGAGAAGGCGTCCGCATCATGTTTTCTCTGGACGGCGGCGTGGACAACGCGTGGTTTATGCTGCGCCTGTCCGTGCACGACCCGGTCATGCCCGTAAACGCGGAAAGCGATGTTCCGGGCGGCTTAAAAAAGATTCTTACCGAGCTTTACCAAGTGCTCGAGAAGGACAATGAGGAATTGGACCTAACGCCCCTGAGGGCCGCGATAGATCAATTGGAAAAGTAAAAAAATGTACAGGAGTGACCAAGTATGAAAAACGAAACCATGGTTGTCAATGCAATCCGCATTCTGGCCGCCGAAGCGGTTCAGAAGGCAAAGAGCGGCCATCCCGGCATGCCCATGGGCGCTGCCGCTATGGCTTACGCCGTTTGGGGACGCGAAATGAAGCACAACCCTGCGGACGACCGCTGGGCGGATCGCGACCGCTTCGTGCTTTCTTCCGGCCACGGCTCCATGCTCCTTTATTCTCTTTTGCACCTGTTCGGATACGGCCTGACCATGGATGACCTCAAATCCTTCCGTCAGTTCGGATCGAAGACCCCCGGCCATCCCGAGTTCCCCCACACCCGCGGCGTAGAAACCTCCACCGGCCCCCTCGGCATGGGCATCTCCAACGCCGTCGGTATGGCTATGGCGGAAGCCTATCTTGCCAAGAAGTTCAACCGCGAAGGTTTCCCGGTTGTCGATCATAACACCTACGTAATCCTCGGCGACGGCTGCATGATGGAAGGCCTGAGCCACGAAGCCTGCTCTCTGGCCGGCACTTTAAAGCTTAACAAGCTCATCGCCCTTTACGATGACAACGAAATCTCCATCGAAGGCAACACCGACATCGCTTTCCGCGAGGACGTACAGGCCCGTTTCCGCGCCTACGGCTGGAACGTCATCGACGTAGCCGACGCCAACGTATTTGAAAACGTAGAAGCCGCCATCAAGCTTGCCAAGCTTTCCGACAAGCCCACCCTCATCGCCTGCCACACCGCCATCGGTTTCGGTTCTCCCAAAGCCGGCATGGCCAGCGCCCACGGCGAACCCCTCGGCGAAGAAAACATCGTTGCCCTCAAGAAAGAGCTCGGCTGGTGCGACGAAGTTCCCATGTCCTTTGCCGTTCCCCAGGAAGTTTACGACGTCACTGCCGCTGTCGCCGAAAAGGGCGCCAATGCGCAGAAGGCCTGGGAAGAAATGTTCGAAAAGTGGGCCGAAGCCTATCCCGAACTCAAGAAGGAATGGGACGTTTGGCACAGTGAAGAGCTGCCCGTAGACCTTCTTAACGACGAAGCCTACTGGCACTTTGAAGGCAAGGCAGCCACCCGCAACTCCTCCGGCGAAGTCATCAACCGCTTAGCCGCCCGCATTCCCAACCTCATCGGCGGCTCTGCCGACCTCGCTCCCTCCAACAAGACCTACATGAAGGGTCAGGGCGACTTCTCCGCAGAAGACTATTCCGGCCGCAACCTGCACTTTGGCGTTCGCGAGCACGCCATGGCCTGCATCATCACCGGCATGAAGCTGCACGGCGGCCTGCGCCCCTACTGCGGCACCTTCTTCGTATTCTCCGACTTCATGAAGAACGCCATGCGCGTAGCCTCCATCATGAGCCTGCCCGTAACCTACGTTCTCACCCATGACTCCATCGGCGTCGGCGATAACCGCCCCACCCATCAGCACATCGAGCAGCTGGCAGGCTTGCGCGCCATTCCCAACATGCTCGTGTTCCGCCCCTGCGACAGCAAGGAAGTTGCCGCCGGCTGGTATGCGGCCATGACCGAAAAGCGCCCGATCTCCCTGATCCTTTCCCGTCAGGACCTCGCCCTCAACGAAAAGAGCGGCCCCGCCGCGCTCAAGGGCGGCTACATCATCAAGGACGGCGAAAAGGAAACCCCCGACGTCATCCTGATGGCCTCCGGCAGCGAAGTCGAGTGCTGCGTAGCGGCTCAGGCGCTTCTTAAAGAAGAAGGCATCGACGCCCGCGTCGTATCCATGCCCTGCCTCGAGCTCTTCGACGAACAGAGCGCCGAATACAAAGAGAGCGTACTGCCCAACGCAGTCCGCGCCCGCGTAGCCGTAGAAGCCGCCGCTACCCTCGGCTGGCACAAGTACGTAGGCCTCGACGGCGAAGTTCTCGGCATCGACACCTTCGGCGCCAGCGCTCCCTACAAGGTCCTCTTCAAGGAGTACGGCTTCACCGCAGAAAACGTCGCCGCCCTCGCCAAGAAGACCCTCAAGAAGTAAGAAATATTTGTTTACGGGCTTGCTGCATTTTACAGTAAGCCCGTTTTTGTGCATAAACATATATCTATGATGCCCGGTAGCGTGAAGGATCGCTCCCGCAAGCCCCCTCCCGGACACCCCAGACGACAGAAGGATTCAATAAAAGCAGACAAAACCGCTGCCCGGAAGCCTTCCCCTTGAGGGGAAAGTGGATCGGCGAAGCCGAGACGGATGAGGTGGAGACTGTATTTGATCTCTGCCCTGACCAACATCAACTCCGTTTCGGGGACACCTCATCAGTCGCCTGACGGCGACAGCTTCCCCTCAAGGGGATGCATTTTGGCTGCAATCGCGGATGTTGCGTTCATGACAGAATGAGACAAAGTGCATTCGGCGGGAGCAAGCCCCCGCCCTACCCCGGGTGTCAGATCCATCACAGTACATGTCACAAAAACGCCGCATTCCACCGTAGGGGACGGGTTTCCCGTCCCGCAAGCTCATTCAATAACCACAAAAAAAAGCTCCCTCAAACGAGGGAGCAAAAATGCAGGGTTCAGACTTCTTGTGTGCCGCCTATTCCGCAACTACCTTGCACTCGATATCGCAAAGATATCTCGCTTCGCCAATGACCTTTACGCGGATGGTGATGGTTTCAGGCAGGGTTTCGCAGGACTGAATCTCGCTGAGTTCCTCCAAAATCTCAAATCCGTTTTCCTTGCCAATGAGATTTGATCCAGAGCTTCCGACGTATATCTCCGCGCCGTCCGGGAGGCAGAGTTTCATGGTTACGCCCATGGGCTCGTCTTCCCTCTCCTGATAGGCATATCTGATCTTCATATAGCCGCGAACCGGCGTAAAGGAAATCTCTCCGTCGATCAGATCAAAATACGGGACGTCTTCCGCAGATACGGGAATAAGATTAAAATTGCGCGCGGCATTCACCTTCGGCATGGTGTGGATGATTTCTTCGGTCGGAAGATCCATTTTCTTCGAGGCATCCGGCGCGCAGACATGCGATCTCACCTTCGCCGTCAGAACAGCGGTTTCGCCCAGCTTTTCATCGCTGAAGCCGTCCGCATAGAGAATCACGCTGCCGTCAGCTTCCCTTTTTGCGTCCCACGCATCCAGCCAGATTTCTTTGCCGTTTTCATCCTTTACGGTAACGGACACGCCGAAAACCACAAATTCCTTCCCGTCAGCTCTTCCAAGGAATTCGCTCAACCAGCTTCCGTCTTCATACTCCGTGTATTTGTATACCCAATCCGACTCATTTTCCGTATCTATGATTGTAGAATACAGAGGATGCGTTTCAGGCTTCAAAGGCGTTGCGCGGATATAGAGCATCACACCCTGTCCGTCATAAGCCGCCTCCTCAATGGCAACGCGGACATATTCATTTTCATAAACGCCGACGTTTGTCTCAATGAGATTTTCCGCGCCTTCAAGCGGATTCATGTGCCAGAGAAAATCAAATACCCTGCACTCCGTTGCCGCAATGGCGCTTCCGATCAGTGTTACAACCAAAATGGCGCAGATGATCAGCGCGCGGGGACTAATCTTTCTTTTCTTTGTTTCCATGTTTTCGATCCTTTCAAGCGTCTCGTCCATTTTCCTTGCAAAGGACAACGGCATATCGGGAACCGCTGCGCGAAAATCCTTGTTATTCATCCTGTGCCGCCTCCTTTTTAAGCGCTTCTTCAAGTTTCTTTCTCGCCCGCATGAGCCGCGATTTCACGCTTGACTGCGTGATGCGCATGATCTCAGCGGTCTCTTTGACGGAGTACCCTTCGATGTAATAGAGAATCACGGGCAGACGCAAATCCATTTTAAGAGACCCTATCGCCTTTCCAAGCCCGGGGTTTTCCGCCTTGGGCGCGGGCAGACTTTCCGGAATTTCCGTAACAAGCGGTTTCTTATGGTTCAGCCGCCTGCATTCGTTGATCAGAATGCGCGTAAGCCACGTTTCAAAAAGGCTTTTGTCGCGAAGCGAATCCACATTTCGCCACGCCCTCAAAAGCGCCTCCTGCATCGCGTCCTCTGCGTCCGCAGCCGATCTTACAATCGAAAACGACACGCGCCAGAGCCGGTCGCGCATCGAGCGCACCCGATTGGAAAACTCTCTTTCGTTCATCGGATCCTCCGTCTGTTCCATGGAACTTTCTTTTGCATATGCACCCATTAGACCCGAAGGACACGGGGTTGGATGCGAATCGTCACAGTTTTACACACAATTAATACAACAAAAAATGCGCAGGCAATCCACCCGTCGCCCGCGCTGACTGATCATACGCTTAATTTCAATCACTCATCCAATTTCCACCCGTGATCCCCATGATAAATCATAAGTCTGGTCATTCCGCCGTCGACTGCGATGTTTTCCCCGTCGATAAAGGAGGCTTTTTCGGAGGCCAGGAAAAGCACGAGGCTTGATATATCCGCCGGATTTCCAACTCTGCCCGCGGGCTGCTGGACAGCATCAGAGCCTGTGTACCGGGTATAATCGGTGTCAATCCATCCGGGTGAAATCGAATTTACGCGCACGCGGCCGGAAAGGCTGACGGCGAGCGCGTGGGTGAGCGCGGCGATTCCGCCTTTTGCGGCGGTGTAGGATTCGGTTTGCTTTTGGCTCATCCGGTCGCGGGAAGAGGATATGTTGATGACGGATGCGCCGGGGGCGAAACAGGGGCTAAAGAGCTTGGTTAAGTAAAAAGGCGCGGTTACGCCGACAGAAAGCGCATTTGAAAACTCTTCGTAGGTGCATGTATCGATTCCTCGCATGATGGGCGGGGCGTTGTTGATAAGAACATCCACGCGGCCTGCGTTTTCGATTACGTGCTTTGCA
>JAZSFI010000314.1:0-2998 GCA_045532135.1 Clostridia bacterium
ATACTGAATTATCCAAGCAGCAAAACATACCGCAGTTTATGTCAGATAAGAACCATCAGAACGGAGAACTTGTTCTGACAGATGTTAACGAAGCGGTCGTAAAATGCAAAATGCCGTAATACGGCGGCATCGTGAATAGAGGCGATATCCTTTGAAGAAAACGTATGTAACGTCAATGCCCGATGATATCGGCGCTTTTCTGAAGGCGAGCAGGTGTTTTTCGGCTTTGGGCGTCAATATTACCCGCGTAAGCTACAATAAAGCCGTTGACTCCCATACGCTGTTCATTGACGCGGAAGGCACGCAGGAGCAATTGAGAAAAGCGGATACTGAGCTTGAAAAGATCGGATATCTGCAGGGCAGCGCAGCGAAAACGAGTATTGTGCTGATCGAATTCTGTTTAAAAGACGTTCCCGGAAGCGTTACAAGCATATTGACACTGATCAGCGATTTTCATTTCAATATCTCCTACATCAGCTCCCAGGAAAATGGCACGGATTATCAGTACTTCAAGATGGGTCTGTATGTTGAGGATATTGATAAAATATCAGAATTTCTTTCGGAAGCGGAAAAGCTGTGCAAGGTTCGCGTGATCAATTACAACAGTTCGGAAAAGGTCTACGACAACAGCATTTTCTATAACACCTACGTTATGGGTCTGGCCCAGACAATGGGGCTTTCCGAGGAGGTCAGAAGCGAACTGCTGGTACACGTCAATCTTGCAATGCAGACGCTGGATGAGCAGGGACTGTCTCCATACAGGACGTTTGACAGCATCAGTAAGTTTGCAGAGCTGCTGGGCGCATCCAAAGGGAAAGCCTTCGCGCCGAGGGTCAGCACGCATAAAATCTCCGAAAACACGGAGTTTATTTTGATCGAGCCGCCCTGCGGAAGCAACACGCTGATGATCAAAAGCAATGACAAGTTTCTGTTTGTGGACAGCGGATATGCGTGTTACACGGATGAAATGCTTGAAACGATCCGAGGCGTTATTCCGAATTTTGATGAAATTCAAAAAACGATCCTTGTCACCCATGCTGACGTTGACCACTGCGGACTGTTGAACCTGTTTGATGAAATCATTGCAAGTCCCAAAACTGCGCTTTGCCTGAAAAACGAATATCTTGGAAATGACGGTTTCAGGGAAAAGAATCCGCTGCATAAGCCGTACATCAATATCTGCAAAATTCTGACCTCTTATAAAGCCGTTAACCCCGAAAAGATCAGGGTTATCGGAAACAGCATTGAAAACCTGAAGGAGCCTTTGACGCAAATCGGATTTTTTGATTTTGAAGAGATGCATTTTGAAGTTTACGAGGGAAAAGGCGGTCATCTGCCCGGCGAAATCGTTTTGATCGACTATGCAAAACATATTGCCATTACGGGCGATATATATATCAATATCCATGGCCTGACGCCCGAACAGGCGGAGTATAACCAGTATGCCCCGATCTTAATGACTTCCGTTGACACCGACCCCAAGCTTTGCGCGCAGGAGAGAAAGGCGATTATCGCTCGTCTGGGCGTAGGGCAGTGGAAAATCTTCGGCGCACATGGATTCAAGAAGGATTATTCTGTAAGCTCATGAGGTGAACGAGCGTAAAACACATTTTTTCAAAGGATTCAAAAAAAGGTATTGACAAGTGCGCTTTAGCGTGCTAAGATATGTAACAAATTTGAATATCACAAAGAACGACTATGACGAAGACGGTCGGAATTTGAAGCTTTCAAGAGAGTTGTCGGGCGGTGCGAGACAACAGCGGATTTTTCCAATGACTTATCACTTCTGAGTCGGAGGACCGAAAGGCGATGGCTGAGTAGACTCCTTCCGTAATGCTGCGTAAAGGCAAAGGGCTTGTCAGAGCTCGGAAAGCGGCGGAAAACACGATTTCCGCAATTTGAGTGGTACCGCGGGTTTATCAACTCGTCTCAAAGTATTTCTTTGAGGCGGGTTTTTTGTTTTATTCAAATTCGTAATCATGAAAAATGTCAGAAATGAGAGGAGACAGAAAAATGGATTACAGTTTGAAAGAAGTTGCAGGCCGAATCAAAGACCTGCGCGAAGCAAAAGGTTTTACGCAAGCGGAACTTGCCAAACTTACCGGCGTTACGGTTGAAGAATACCGTGTTTTGGAAGAGGGCAACACGGACTTCAGTTTTACTTTTATTTATAAGTGCGCGAAAGCTTGCGGCGTTGAAGTCGTTGATTTGCTTGAAGGCCGGAGCTCGACGCTTACTTCTTTCGCCATCACGAGAAAGGGAGAAGGCCTCAAGATTTTGAAACAGCACGGTGTTGAATACAACAACCTTGCGCCCAAGTTTAAGGAAAAGCTTGCCGAGCCCTTCCTCGTAAAATTCCCGTATCTTCCCGAAGAACAAAGCGCGCCGATGAAGCTCAACTCGCACAACGGTCAGGAGTTTGACGTTATCGTCAAGGGCGCCCTCAAAGTACAGGTCGGAAACCACGTGGATATTCTCTACGAAGGCGACTCCATCTTCTATAACAGCCTGATTCCTCACGGCATGATCGCGGTAAGCGAAGGCGGCTGCGAATTCCACGCTGTGGTTCTCAATCCCCAGGACGGCCTTGTCAGCGAGGAATACCCCGAGGTTGCGTATGTTGCGCCCAAGCCTGTCGAGAAAACAACTACCGCTTCAACCGTTGCCGATAACTTCATTGAGTCTTTCTACGATGAAAACGGCGTGTTCAATGGCATTAAGTTCAAAAACGCAGACAAGTTCAACTTTGCCTTTGACTGCGTTGACGCGATCGCAAAGAAGAATCCCGACAAGCTCGCTATGATGTGGGTGGCCAATGACAAGACCGACAGAAAATTCACCTTCAGCGACATGAAGAAGTATTCCGCAAAGACGGCCAACTACTTCGAATCCCTCGGCATCAAAAAAGGCGACACCGTCATGCTTGTCTTGAAGCGTCACTACCAGTTCTGGTTCTGCATGCTGGCGCTTCACAAGATCGGCGCCATCGCGATCCCCG
>JAZSFI010000396.1:0-1737 GCA_045532135.1 Clostridia bacterium
CGGCCCTGAAGCGATATTGCAGAATTCTGTCATGTCGTTCGGAGTTATGATGAAGCCGAGATTGTTTCTTTCGCGCAGAATCAGGTATTCCATGATCTTGATTGCATTGGGGCGTCTTTCAAGTTTGTGGAAAATGTTGTAAAGAAGCGTTTCCATGGAGATCTTGCCGTTTTCGGGTGCATTGACAGAGTTAATGGTGAAATTCTTTTCTTCTTTGAAGGTGAAAGCCATATGTAACTCCAGTCCCATTCGCTATTATGAGCGGCGAATGATCGCGTATCGTTTGTTGTTTCTGCGTCCTTCATCTATGGTGAATCCGCATTCCTGAAGTTTCCTCTTCACCGTAATCCATCCGCCGAGTTTTCCGTTTGCCCGCAAGTTTATTATTTTGCACAGAGCTCCTTTCTCCGGCGCGAAGAGAGGCGTATTCAGATATTGCGGAGGAATTGAGAAAAACATATCCGTGTCAGTCCGGGTGTGCAGATAGAGCTCCTGCAAATCGCCGCAGTAGCGCCCGCGCACCTGGATTTGTTTTTCTTCATCGCTGTGGTTGATGATCATGTAGTCTATTTTGCGCTTTGTTGCCTGGATCTTGATGCATGTCTCGGATGCGTCATTTATGACGAGAAGATCCAGATTTTCCGGAATGGTTTCCTGCGTCAGTACTGTTTCGCGCAAGACTTTTTGCGCATGTGTCATAGGGTGCCGCCGCTGGGTATCCGGAGAAAGACTCCAGAATCCGTCTGCGCGGATGCCGTTTTCGCGGGCAAAGTTTATGTACCTTATCATGGCGTCCACGCTTTGCGTATAAAGGATTCCGGTCTTTCCGATGGATTTCAAAAGGATCGCTTCAACACCTGTATAAGGAATAACCTGAAACGTTTCATAGCGGATGAGTTCAGAAGTATCGAAAGGAACATCGCGGCAGAGAGCGCCGTACTTCTGACGGATCTTATCGGGCGTTGCTGAAAGCGCGATGATCTTCGTTTTTCCGGAGGCGGCAATATGTCTTAGCATGTTTTCTGCAAGCTCCAGAAGACCTTTGTCGCCATAGCTCTGATAGCGAACCAGATTCTGCATCTCATCGCAAACGATGTATTCGAATTTCTCCCAGAAAGGATGGTTGCTTTCGCGGATTTCCGCGCCGAAGCCCGCGTATGTCATGACCGGCATCTTATTGTCCGCCGCATGCCCTTTTTCGCCGAACAGTCTGCCGCTGGCATAATCCAGAAAGGAGAACATGATTCTGTCAATGGAAATCATGTTCTGCTGAATGCGCATTTCTCCATTGGTCGTATCGATCAGATATAGTATCTTTTCCGGTGTGCCCGCCCATGCGGGAAGACTGTTCAGCGCGAACCAGGTTTTGCCTGCGGAGGTATTGGCATTGACGATATTGATCTTACCCGGAAGGAGGGCTTCGGGGGTCATAATCAGCTGGGATAAGTATTTTGTGCCTTTCATAAATCATTTCGTCTCTATGAATGATGTAGGCGCTTGGAGAATCAGACAGCGATCTTAAGCTGCGGCTCCCAGTGGTCGGAAGCAGTATTGTTATCAGACGCGGCATCGTCTTTCACTTCAGAATCCGCCTTCATTTCTTCGCGCGTTTTCACAATGACGAATCCATCCTCGTCAAATTCGGGCTGCTCGGAGTAGTTGGCATAGTTGTTCAGGAACCAAGTCTTCACATACTTGTAGGGGCTGGCCTGAATCTTGGACAGGGCCTTGACCTTC
>JAZSFI010000515.1:0-3089 GCA_045532135.1 Clostridia bacterium
GGTCTGATGATTTTGCCGCCGGAGATGAGCTCTTCCAGCCTGTGGGCGCACCAGCCGGATACGCGGGCGATGGCAAAGAGGGGGGTAAACATTTCTTCGGGAATGCCCAGCATTTTATAGACGAGCCCGGAATACATATCGACGTTCGAGCAGACAGTTTTTCTGTCGCCGAGTTTTTCGTTCAATAGCTCTTTTCCGATTTTTTCGATTCGTTCCATAAGGCGGAAATCGTCGCCTGCGCCGTTTTTTTCGGCGAGGTCTCGCGCATATTCTTTTAAGAGCAGACTTCGCGGGTCGCTTTCCGTGTAAACGGCGTGACCGAGTCCGTAGATTTTTTTGCTTCCGTCATTGGCGGAGCCGTCAAGAATCCTCATTAAGTAGTCGCGGAGCTGATCGTCGTCCGTGAGATTGGACACATTTTCCTTTATGTTTCTGAACATCTGCATGACCTTGGTGTTTGCGCCGCCGTGCAGGGGACCTTTCAGGGCGTTGATTGCGCCGGTGATGGTGGCGTAGGTGTCGGTGCCGGTTGAGGTCAATACACGGCAGGTGAAGGTGGAGTTATTGCCGCCGCCGTGTTCTGCGTGCATCGTCAGCATAAGATCCAGAAGATGCGCTTCTTCCTGGGTGTATTTTTTGTCATCCCTCAGCATTCTCAGGATGTTTTCGGCGATGGACAATTCCGGCTTTGGCATATGAAGATAGAGCGAGTCATGGTCGTAATAATGTCGCTTTACATTGTAGGCATTAAGTACGATGATCGGAAGGCGCGCGATCAGTTCGATGGATTGTCTGAGCACATTTTCGGGCGAGGTGTCATCCGGGTTGTCGTCATAGGAGTAAAGGCTCATTACGCCTGCGGCGAGCTTGTTCATGATGCTCTGGTTGGGCGCTTTGAACAGGATGTTTTCGTTGAAGCCTTCCGGCATATTGCGCGCTTGCGCGATTACGCAGTTGAACGCGTTCATTTCCGCTTCCGTCGGAAGCTTTCCAAGGAGCAGCAGATAGCAAACCTCTTCAAAGCCGAAGATGTTTCTTTCCACATGGCTTTTGATGATATCGCTCACGTCCAGTCCGCGATAATACAGCCTTCCGGGCATTGGGATGGGATCGCCGTCCAGCATCATATAACCCTGAACGCTTCCGATATTGGTTACGCCCGCGAGCACGCCCGTGCCGTCGGAATTCCTAAGGCCGCGCTTGATGTTATAGGAGCGAAACTGCGTCGGCTCAATGGTATAGGATGAGCGGATGTTTTCGCTTAATTTTTGAACATAACCGAGGGTAACCTCGTCTCTTGCAAACTTCTGCATAGGCTCCTCCCATATGTTAAGGATGATTCATTATATACGAGAGTTGACATAAATGCAAGAGAAAAATGAAAATACAATCAAAATTCGTGAAAAAGTAGCAAAAATATGGAGTTTATGAATAATGTGATTGATAAAGCTTGCAAAATTAACAAAGTGTGGTATAATGGACAGCAAAAGAAGCGCACAGAAAGGCGCGCAGGACGGCTTAACAGGCGCAGATGGGAGGGTGACAAATGAAGTTTAGCGTTGGTCCGGTGTATTACGAAAGAGGCAGATTCACCTTTGAAAAGGGAAGCAAAACGGGCAGAACCATTGCGCAGGGGATTTTGCAGGCGCATGGAAAGGATAAAATCCGCTTTGACGCGCTGATTTCGCATGATATTACCTATGTTGGCATCATTCAGACTGCGCGTGCCAGCGGCATGAAGGAATTTCCCGTTCCGTATGCCTTTACCAACTGCCACAACAGCCTTTGCGCCGTTGGAGGCACGATCAATGCCGATGATCACGCTTTCGGTTTGTCTGCGGCGAAAAAATACGGCGGCATCTATGTGCCGAGAAATCTTGCCGTTATTCACCAGTATGCGAGGGAGCAAATGGCGTTTTGCGGCGGAATGATTCTGGGTTCGGACAGCCATACGCGCTACGGTGCGCTGGGCACACTGGGCATCGGCGAAGGCGGACCGGAACTGGTCAAACAGCTTTTGAACAACACCTACGATTTTGCAAAGCAGCCGGAAATTGTGCTTGTATATCTGACAGGCGCGCCGCGAAAGGGCGTTGGCCCGCATGACGTGGCGCTTTCGATGTGCAGGGAAGTGTATAAAAAAGGACTTTTCAAAAACAGGATTCTGGAATTTGCTGGCCCCGGCCTTAAAAATCTGTCCATGGATTTCCGAATCGGTATAGATGTAATGACCACGGAAACGGCGTGCCTTTCCTCCGTATGGGAGACGGACGATCAGACGAAGGCGTTTTTTGCCGCGCATGGCAGAGCGGACAAATTCAAAGCTTTATCGCCTGAAGACGGCTGCGTTTATGATGCGCTGATGGAAATTGATTTGGGTGAAATAGAGCCCATGATCGCCCTTCCGTTCCATCCGAGCAATGCGTTTGCCATTCGCGAGCTGAACGATGCGCCCATGGATGTTCTGCGCGAGGCGGAAAAAGCAGCAGGACTTGACGGCGAACTGCTTTCAAAATGGACAAAGAGAGGGCTGTATGCCGATCAGTTTGTGATTGCGGGCTGCGCGGGCGGCTTATATGAAAACCTTGTTAGCGCCGCACAGATTCTGGATGGCGCAAGCGCAATGGACATGACGGTGTATCCGGCGAGCGTTCCCATTGAGTCACAGCTGATTTCCTCGGGTGCGCTTCAGAAACTGATTTCTTCGGGCGCGGTTTTGAAGCCCTGCTTCTGCGGCCCGTGCTTCGGCGCTGGAGATGTGCCGCAGAATATGGGCTTGTCCATCA
Organism: Clostridia bacterium; assembly: GCA_045532135.1. Classification (GTDB taxonomy): domain Bacteria; phylum Bacillota; class Clostridia; order Christensenellales; family Aristaeellaceae; genus SFHK01. The sequence continues at coordinate 2,787 of JAZSFI010000515.1, forward strand.
GACACACGACGCGCAATTTCCCCTTCCGCGAAGGCGCAAAGCCGAATGAGGGGCAGAAGGCGTTTGTTGCGCTGATGGACGCGCGTTCGATCGCCGCAAGTGCAAAAAACGGAGGATATGTGCTGGGCGCGGATCAGATGGAATATGAAGAGGCGGAGAAGGAAATCTATGCGTTTAATCCGTCGAGCTATCAGAAGCGCGTAGTAAACTGCGTGGGCCGGGCAAATGCGGAGGAAAAACTTGTTTTCGGTCCGAATATTGCTGACTGGCCTGAGTTTGCAGGGATGGAGGAAGATTTGAAGT
>JAZSFI010000117.1:0-2307 GCA_045532135.1 Clostridia bacterium
AGCCGTCCGGCCAATAGCCCTGATCGAGAATCAGGCGCTGATAGAGCACATGGTTATTGAGCAGCACCTTGCCGTTTACGATTTCGATCTTTCGCATGCCGAAATAGGTGTCCACCGTATCCTGCACGTTTCCGTCCACAATCGTTTCGATCTTCAGATCATAAAGCGCAGGATTTTCGGGCGTCCACATGTGAATGCCCTCAAGGCGCTCATTATGGCGAAGATACATTTCGGTCTGAATATAGCGGTCGGTTCTGACTTTGATGGTCTGCTCCGCAACAACATCGCCCTTGAAGGAAGCGATCAGACGTACAGCGGCATTTTCGGGAAGCTCGTTTAAAGCCACTTCGCACTTTACGGACGCGGTTTCAAGGCAGGGAGTGAGCCGGAAATCGACAGGATAATACTCGCCCACGCCCTCCAGCCAGACGCTCTGCCAGATGCCGGTCACAGGCGCATACCAACATTCAAAATTCTCGGGGCGGAAGGACTGCTTTCCGCGCGGCTGGTCAAAGTCCAGTCTGTCTTCGCAGCGAACGGTCAGTTTATATTCTTTGCCGGCTTCCGTAAGATCGGTGATGTCAAAGGTAAAGGGAGTGTAGCCGCCCTCATGCGTTCCGAGGAACTGGCCGCTCAGCCATACTTCGGCAATATAATCCACCGCACCGAAATGAAGCAGTCTCTTCTCCGTCATATCCGCGGGCACAGTGAAGGTTCTTTCATACCATACCGCGTCCACATGCTCCTGAGAATTGATTCCGCTTAAAACTGACTGATAGGCAAAGGGAACTTCAATTGTCATCTCTTTCGGAAATGCATTGTACCATTTTTCTTTTTTTCCGACCTTTTTTCTGTCGAAAGAAAAATCCCACTGTCCGTTCAGATTCATCCAGTTTTTTCTCACCCGGTCAGGTCTCGGGTGTTCCGCGCGAAGCGCCTGACTCATTTTCTTTTATCCCCCTTCATATAGCCTATAAAAATTGCATAGATTATTTTTCAATATAATCCAGACGCATGACGATGGCCTGGTTATAATCTCCGAATTTTTCACCGAACAGATTGATGCCGCCCTGATGCGCCGCATCCTTCTTGACCGCAATGGACAGACGGATAAACGCGTTTTCCATGAGATTCAGATCTGAAATTCTCACATCGGAAATCTTCACGTCATCCAGATATGCGCCCGTTTCATCCACACGCCAGCGCTTTAAAATACCGTACTGCGTAGAGGAATGATTCCACCACAGCGGGCTGAATTTTCCCTGTCTTCCGCCGAAATCGCCGGGACAAAGCCATGTGCCGATCTCAACGTCATTTACCAAAACGCTGATGTCGCTGGGCCAATCCATACGGTAGTTGGGCGCTTCCGAGCAGGCTTCAAAGCTGATTTCGATGCATTTGAGCTGATTGCCCTTCAAAACCTGATTGGAAAACCGATATTCAACATAGCCGTGCTGAAACCACAGAAGCTGCGCATCATAGCGATTGGAATCGTAAAACGAGGATATATCGTCCTGCTCTCCAATATTGCTTACATCGCTTAAAAGACCGCACACGGGCGTAACGGAAATATCCGTATAGTGCCCGATGGGCATGGACTGATAATGGCTTTGAATCTCGTTTCGGTCAGGCATGACCAGTTGAATTCTGATATTGTCCTTTTTTCGGCTGCAAAGTTTCATCACGCCTCGAACGCCGTTCTGCCGCTCCGTACGAATCAAATCCGCTTCTTCCAGAATAACAACAGAATTACTGACTGTGGAAACCGGAACGTCCATTCGCTGCGCAAGCTCTATAACATTCATGCTTCTTTCGTTCAAGAGTTCCAGAATCTTGAGTCTCAGATCACTTGAAAGCGCGCGTGCAACAATCTGCAGTTTATTCGGATCGGTAAGATCCAGTTCCATGTGTTTCATAGAAATCTCTATTCCTTTTCAAGCGGCGTAACAGTCATATCCATAATCGTAAGCTCGGTTCCGCTTGAGAAAAAGCCATACATGCCGTGGGTAAACGGTTTGGCGTCCTCCAAAGACAGGATCGGCTCTGCTTCGCCGGGCAGATAAATGCGCACCTGATTTCCTTCGGCTTCTATGTGCAAAGAGGCGCTTTCCGCAGTCTTCCATTCAGGAATCTGCTCAAAATTGACAGAGCCCGTAAGCCCGTATCGGCTTCTTCTCAAACTGATGCCCAGACGGGAAAGCGAAATGCTGTAGCCGTAATAGCTGTCTTCCACCTGAAGATCATAGTACGACACATCCGTCGCTCTTAAAAGGATGCCGCTTCCGCCGTCGCCCTTTTCGGGAATCT
>JAZSFI010000265.1:0-4862 GCA_045532135.1 Clostridia bacterium
CGGCCCCCTCACCGGTCCTTACGCCATGTATGGTCTGGGTGTTGTCCATGGCGCCGAAATCGCTATTGAAGAAATCAACGCTCTGGGCGGCCTGCAGTTCAAGCTCATCTATGAAGACGACGAAGGCGACCCCGAGAAGGCTGTCAACGCCTTTAACAAAATGCTCGATGACGGCGCTTCCGTAATGGCATCGACCGTTACCTCCGGCGCCTGCGCCGCGGTAGCTGCCGAAGCGTATGAAAAGCGCGTGTTCATGCTGACGCCCTCTGCGTCCTCTCCTGCCGTAACCGAGGACCGCGACAATGTATTCCAGGTTTGCTTCACCGACCCCGGTCAGGGCGCTGCGTCTGCGGATTACATCGTTCAGAACAACCTCGCCAAGAAGGTTGCCGTTATCTACAACAACGGTCTCGATTACTCCACCGGTATCTATCAGACCTTCAGCGAGAAGGCCGATGAGCTGGGCCTTGAAATCGTTTCCGTAACCACCTTCTCCTCCGACAACAACGCTGACTTCTCCGTACAGCTCACCAAGGCCAAGGACAGCGGCGCTGAGCTCGTGTTCCTTCCCATCTACTACACTCCCGCTTCCATGATCTTAAAGCAGGCCAAAGCTATGGACTATGCGCCCGTCTTCTTCGGCGTTGACGGCATGGACGGCATCCTCTCCATCGAAGGCTTCGACACCTCTCTGGCTGAGGGCGTATACCTGCTGACCGCTTTCTCTGCGGATGCACAGGATGAGAAGACCCAGTCTTTCGTCACCAAGTATGTGGAAAGATACGGCGGAATCCCCAATCAGTTTGCTGCCGATGCTTATGACGCGATCTATGCGCTGTACGTGGCTTGCAATGCAGCCGAAGTTACCGCTGAAATCGCCAACAAGAGACGCGGTTTTGCCGAGGTTTGCGAAATGCTGATCGAGGTTATGCCCACCATCACCGTTGAAGGCATCACCGGCACCATGAGCTGGGAAGCCACCGGCGAAGTTACGAAGACCCCCACTGCTGTTATCATCCACGAAGGCGCATATGTAGGCGCGAAATAAGTTTTTACGGACGCTGCGATGCCTTCTGACATCAGTCGGCATCGCAGTTTCTCTATAAAGGCGTTTTAAGAGGTAATCAACGGCAGCCAGTTTGATGAACGCAAGCAGGTTGCCGTTGGTTACCTTAGCGCATTTTATGTCGGGAGGTTCAATTTATATGGTTACGTTTCTGACCTATCTGATTAACGGTCTGAATATCGGCTCGGTTTACGCCGTAATCGCCCTTGGCTACACCATGGTGTACGGCGTTGCCAAGATGCTCAACTTTGCCCACGGAGACGTTATCATGGTCGGCGCATTTTTGGCATACTGCGTGTGCGCATATGCGGGGCTTCATCCGATTATCGCTGTTTTGGGCGCGGTTGTCGGATGCACGATTCTGGGCATTTTGATCGAGCGCCTTGCATACAAGCCGCTTCGTCAGGCCACGTCCCTTGCGGTTCTGATCACCGCCATCGGCATGAGCTATTTTCTTCAGAACATGGCGCAGCTGATCTGGGGTTCCGATACGAAATCCTTCCCCTCCATCATTCAGGGCGACGCCATCGTGCTTTTCAGAACGGTTCAGGACGGCGTAACCAAGACGCTTACGCTTTCGCCCATCAATATTCTGACCATGGCTTCCTGTTTTGTCATCATGATTGCCCTTACGCTGTTTATCAACAGAACAAAGATGGGCAAGGCCATGCGCTGCGTCAGCGAGGACAAAGGCGCGGCGGAGCTTATGGGCATCAATGTAAACCTCACCATTTCCGTGACTTTTGCCATCGGTTCCGCTTTGGCGGCGGTTGCGGGCATCCTGCTTTGCGCTTCCAACTATGCGCCGCTTTCGCCCACCACGGGATCCCTTCCCGGCATCAAGGCATTTACCGCAGCGGTTTTCGGCGGCATCGGTTCTATTCCCGGCGCGATGCTGGGCGGCATTTTGGTGGGCTTGATTGAAAACCTCGGAAAAGCCTATGTGTCAAGCGAACTGGCGGATGCATGCGTGTTCGGCATTCTGATCGTTGTACTGCTTGTAAAACCCACGGGTCTTCTGGGTAAGAAGATTCATGAGAAAGTGTGAGGTGACAAAAATGAATCAGAAACACAAAATGATGATCACCCACCTTATCACCTATGCGCTGGTGATCTGCGCCTATTTCGTGTGTCAGTCGATGATCAAGAGCGAAAAAATGAGCCTTTCTCTGGAAGGTCAGCTGGTTCCGATTTGCGCTTACATTGTGCTTGCGGTTTCGCTGAATCTGACGGTCGGTATTTCCGGCGAACTGAGCCTGGGCCACGCGGGTTTTATGTATGTGGGCGCGATCACGGGCGTCATCGCTTCCATGTGGATGCGCTACACTTTTACGGAAGAAACCGCGTTTTTCATGATGTTTGAAAACATCGGCATCGATTTTGCGCTTGTCAGAATGCTCGTTTCCCTCCTGGTCGGCGGAATTTTTGCCGGCATCGTGGGCTTTTTAATCGGTATTCCGGTATTGAGACTGCGCGGCGACTATCTGGCTATCGTAACTTTGGCCTTCGGCGAAATCATCAGAAACGTCATGACGTGTCTGTATGTCGCCGTCAACAAGAAGACCGGCGCGCTCAATTTCGCCTTTAACAATTCAGATATCCCTTCCAAGGATTTTAAACTTTTCATCAAAGGCCCGACCGGCATCACCGGAAACAGCCCCAAAATTGCCACCTTTGTCATCGGTATCGGTCTTGTGCTGTTTACGCTTCTGATCGTTCAGAACCTGATCAACAGCAGAACCGGCCGCGCCATCAAGGCCTGCCGCGACAACCGAATCGCAGCAGAATCGATGGGCCTTAATGTTACCAAATACAAGATGATCGCCTTTGTGACTTCTGCATTTCTCGCCGGTATGGCCGGCGCGCTGTATGCGGGCAATTTCTCTTCGGTCGTTCCCAGCAAGTTCTCAATCGATACCTCGATTCTGATTCTGGTCTTTGTTGTTCTGGGCGGCCTCGGAAATATTCTGGGCTCCGTCATTTCCGCAACGGTTCTCACGCTTCTTCCGGAGCTTCTCAGAGAATTTGACGATTACCGCATGCTGGTATACGCCGTCGTTCTGATTCTTACGATGCTCATCACCAACAGCCCCATCGTCAAGAGCCTGATCAGCGCTGTCAAAGAGGGCGTTCAGAAGCTTTTCACCCGCAAGCATGCCGTAAACGGCGAAAATTCTTAAAGGAGGAACGGAAGCATGGCAAGCAAGAAATTCAAATCCAATACCATCATGGTTCCCGTTCCCAGTACGTCCATCGTGCCCGAGCGCGACGCGGGAAAACTGCCTGTTCTTGAAACCAGCCATCTGGGCATCGAGTTCGGCGGTCTCAAGGCCGTTGACGATGTAAACCTTGCTGTCGGTCCTACCGAAATCTGCGGTTTGATCGGTCCCAACGGCGCTGGAAAAACCACCGTTTTCAATCTTCTGACCAAGGTGTATCAGCCCACGCACGGCACGATCCTTTTAAACGGCAAGGACACGGCGGGTATGACCACCGAGCAGGCCAACCGCATGGGCATTGCAAGAACGTTTCAGAACATCCGCCTGTTTAACAACATGACGGTTGAAGAGAATGTTACCATCGGTCTTCACAACCAGATCAAATACAACATGCTCTCCGGCATCTTCCGCATGCCCGGCTATTGGAAGGGCGAAAAGAAGCAGCACAAGAAGGCGCTGGAGCTTTTGTCCATCTTTGATATGACGGATCTTGCAAACGCAAAGGCCGGAAGCCTTCCTTACGGCGCGCAGAGAAGACTTGAAATCGTGCGCGCGCTGGCGACCAATCCTTCGCTTTTGCTTCTGGATGAGCCTGCGGCCGGTATGAACCCGCATGAGACGGAGGAGCTGATGGAAAACATCATCAAAATCCGCGATCAGTTCCAGATTGCCGTGCTTTTGATCGAGCATGACATGAATCTGGTCATGGGCATTTGCGAAGGTATCTGCGTACTGAATTACGGCCGCGTGATCGCCAAGGGTACGCCGGATGAGATTCAGTCGAACCCCGCCGTTATCGAAGCCTACCTCGGCAAGCAGAAGGAGGCAAACTGATGAGCCTTTTAGAGATTAACAATATCCACGTCTATTACGGCGCGATTCACGCCATCAAGGGCGTATCGTTTGAAGTCAACGAAGGTGAAATCGTGACTTTGATCGGTGCAAACGGCGCGGGCAAGTCCACCACGCTCAATACCATTGCCGGTCTTATCCGTCCCCGTTCCGGTTCGGTATCCTTTGAAGGAAAACCGCTTGGAAAGGTGACGACTTCCAAAACCGTCAGCCACGGCATGGCGCTTTGTCCTGAAGGAAGACGTATTTTCCAGCAGATGACCGTTAAGGAAAACCTTGAAATGGGCGGATACAGCCGACCTGCCAAGGAAATCCCCGATTCCATCGAAGAAATGTTTGTTCGCTTTCCCCGTCTTCGCGAGCGCGAAAAACAGATTGCGGGAACGCTTTCCGGCGGTGAACAGCAGATGCTTGCCATGGCTCGCGCGCTAATGAGCAAGCCCAAGCTTCTTATGCTGGACGAGCCTTCGATGGGTCTTGCACCCATTCTGGTTGAACAGATCTTTGAGATCATTAAGGAACTTCATGCAGCTGGCGTAACCATTCTCCTGGTTGAACAGAACGCACAGATGGCGCTGTCCATCGCAAACCGCGCTTATGTGCTTGAAACCGGAACCATCTCGATGTCCGGAAACGCCGATGATCTTCTTCACAACGACGCAGTCCGGAAAGCTTATCTGGGTTCATAACTGCACAAAAATCCCCTTTGGCAGATGCCGAAGGGG
>JAZSFI010000297.1:0-2471 GCA_045532135.1 Clostridia bacterium
TTTTCAAGCTCATCCATTGATACTGATGCGTTTTCAAGCTTGAATATGCGTTCTTCCGTTACGTAGCCGATGACGTTTTCCGTTTCGTTTGCATCAGCGTATTCTAAGACGATAGCGCCGATTGTGTTAATTGAAAGGGCCTGATCGTTCACGCTTCTGAAGCCAAGGCCGTTTCCGATTGCCATCTTATAAACGCATTCGCTTGCGCCAAAGCGTCCGACAGCCATTGCGGAGAGCGCGCGACCGGAAGAAAGAAGATCTGTTACATGATCGAAGATCTTTAAAAGGCTTTCCGTACGGGGCAGTCCGTTCTCGTCGGTTTCAGGAACAAACAGAGCGACAGGAGAAGCAGCCTTCTTAAACTCCTGAGAGCGGATGGAATTTGCATCGCACACGCCTACGGCAAAGGAAACGAGCGTCGGCGGAACGTGAATGGATTCGAACGATCCGCTCATGGAGTCTTTGCCGCCAATTGCGCCGATTCCAAGATCAAGCTGGGCTTTTAATGCACCTAAAAGTGCGCACATCGGTTCGCCCCAGATTTTGTCCTCGCCGGTCATGCGCTGGAAATATTCCTGGAAGGAGAAATGCACGTTTTCTCTTCCTGCGCCAACAGAAATGAGTTTTGCAACGGATGAAACAACCGAAAGATATGCGCCGAGATAAGGATTCTTTTCGCTGATAAAAGGATCAAATCCATAACTCATCACGCTTGCCGTTTCAGATTCTTTTCCGCGAACGCTGATGCGCGCCGCCATAACCTGAGAAGGCGTAAGCTGACGCCTGCCGCCAAAGGGCATAAGGATGGACATTGCGCCGTTTGTAGAGTCGAAGCGTTCTACAAGTCCGCGTTTGGAGCATGCATTGAGGTCAGAAACCATTTGTTTGAGGCTCTCGGGCGTAACAGCCTTTGCTTCCTCTTTGACAGAAGGCATCTTTTCGATTTTTGCTTTGGCATGCTTTGGCGCGCCGTTTAAATCGATGAAGCTTCTTTCGATGTCAACGATCTTCTGACCGTTCCAATGCATAACAAGCTTCTTCTCTTCCGTTACTTTTGCAACAACCGTAGCTTCGAGGTTTTCAGAAGACGCGAGTTTCATGAAAGCATCCAGATCCTCGCTTGAGAGGACAACCGCCATTCGCTCCTGTGATTCGGAAATCGCAATTTCAGTTCCGTCGAGGCCTTCGTATTTTTTAGGAACAGCGTTAAGGTCGATAATCAGACCGTCAGCCAATTCGCCGATTGCGACGGATACGCCGCCAGCGCCAAAGTCGTTGCATCTTTTGATCAGACGGGAAGCATCAGGATTTCTGAAAAGCCTCTGAAGCTTTCTTTCTTCCGGTGCGTTGCCCTTCTGAACTTCTGCGCCGCAGGTTGCAAGAGATTCAACCGTGTGCTTTTTGGAAGAACCCGTTGCGCCACCGCATCCGTCGCGTCCTGTGCGTCCGCCTAAGAGAACAACTACGTCGCCCGGCGCCGGAACTTCCCTGCGAACGTTTTCAGAAGGTGCTGCTCCGATGACCGCGCCGATTTCAAGGCGCTTTGCCTGATAACCATCATGATAAATCTCATCCACATAGCTGGTCGCAAGTCCGATCTGATTTCCATAGGAGCTGTAGCCGGCTGCTGCGGTGGTCACGAGCTGCCGCTGAGATAGTTTTCCGGGAATTGTTTCAGAAAGGGGACGGGTCGGATCGGCTGCTCCGGTAACGCGCATGGCCTGATAGACATAGCCGCGGCCGGAAAGCGGATCGCGGATTGCTCCGCCGATGCAGGTTGCCGCGCCGCCGAAGGGTTCGATTTCCGTCGGATGATTGTGCGTCTCGTTTTTGAAGAAAAGAAGCCAATCCTGTTCCTCACCGTCAATCTTTGCTTTGATGCGGATGGTGCAGGCGTTTATTTCTTCGGATTCATCAAGATCGTTGAGTTTTCCGCTGGCCTTCAGCGCCTTTGCGCCGATGGTTGCAATGTCCATTAGCGTTACGGGCTTGTGTTCGCGGCCTAACTCTTTACGAGCAGAAAGGTAAAGGTTGAAAGCTTCCTGTACTGCTTCGTCTTCGATAACCACATCGTCAAACTCGGTTTGGAAGGTGGTATGACGGCAGTGGTCAGACCAATAGGTGTCGACCATGCGGATCTCGGTGATGGTGGGATCGCGCCCTTCCTCGTTCTTGAAATAATTTTGCAGGAACTTGAGGTCGTCAAGGTCCATGGCAAGGCCGAGCGTATCAAGGAGCTCAGCAAGTCTCTTTTCGTCAAGGGTGATGAAGCCCTCGACCGTTGCGACGGTTTCGGGGATGGCGTACTCGATTGCAAGTGTTTCGGGTTTGGAGAGCGATGCCTCGCGGCTTTCCACTGCGTTGATCACGTACTTCTTGACCGCTTCCACGTCCCCCTCGGAGAGCTTGCCCGACAGCACGTAGACCTTTGCCGAGCGGACCGTGGGGCGATCGCCCTGGCTCTGGAGCTG
>JAZSFI010000428.1:0-3194 GCA_045532135.1 Clostridia bacterium
ATGGGCGCGACCTGTCACCACAACGACCCCAAACTCATGGAGCTATGCGATACGTTCATAAACGGAAAGGTCACGCGCGATCCCTGGCTTTTCTACCTCTGGGGCCACGCTTACGAATTTGAAGGCGCAAACAACTGGCACGTAATTGAGGAATTCCTTGAAAAAATCGGAAACCGTGGCGACGTATATTACGCAACGAACATTGAAATCTACGACTATATCCAAGCCGCCAAGCAGCTGATCTTTTCCGCCGACGGCTCCATCGCGTTCAATCCCACCGCCACAGACGTGTGGATGGCAATTGACGAAAACATTTGCTTCTTCCCCGCCGGCAAAACCGTTCGCATCTAAGGAAAATTTCCGAAAAACAGCGCTTCACGCGCTGTTTTTTGATTGTCAATCTCACTTCTATATGTTATACTATAAATGTATACAAAGGAGTATTACCGATATGGCAATCAGATTTTTTAGAAATTTCTTCAGAAAACACAAAAAGGGACACATCGGATTAACCGCTGAGGAAGCATATGCGCCTCTGACGGCTTATCCGGCATGGGAAGAAGAGGAAAAGGAAAAAGAAAAAACGGACATCCGATACATCTCTCAGGAATCTGAGAGCGCTCAGGAAGCGCAGGCAGCAGATAAAGCCCCCGCAGCGGAAGACGCGGCGGGACGCAGCGAAGAAATAAATGATGCGCCTGAACAACAGGCTCCCCTCTCCGTTTGGATGTACGGCTTTGTTGAAGAGCGCGAAAGAGCAAAAACGCTCATCCGCACCGGTATCATCTCTGCCTTCCGTTCCGTGAGCGAAGACAACTCAGGATTTCAGTGCCGCATAACGCCCGAAGCGCGCGTGGACGTTAAAATCTCCACGGAGCCCGAAAGCGTCGTGGCGCAGGTCGGATGCCTTATGTCGCTTTTTAAAAATGTGCATCTCGCCAACCGCGATGTAAAAAACGCGGCGCTTATGCAAATTGAGGTATTCAATGCCTTTGCGGAGTTTACGCTTCATCCCCCCTATACAGACAGCGACGCCGAAATGCTTGTATCGGCGGTTTACAAAATTGCTGAGACAGTATGCGGTTTTGTCATGAAAAGTCCATCGAAGCTCTATCGTTGGGACAAAAAGCTTCTCATCTCCGAAGACGGGCGCACGGACTTTACCGAGTTCATGCCCATTCGCAGAAGCGGAAGCGCCGTCAGCAAGGCCGATTCCGACGCTGCGGATGCCGCAAGGCGTTTAAAGAGCATTGAAATTCTTCAAAAGCACGGCGTGGGCATTCCCGCCGACATGCCGGTTCAGATCCCGGAATCCAAGGCAAAGCTGCGCGACAGCGAAGAAATCGTGGACCGTCTCGCGGCGCTGTTTGCCTGCGCGCTGAAAGGTCAGGCGTACGCCTCGCCCGTGGGCATCGCCGCGCCCGGCGCCTTTGTATCAAACGCCGTCAAACGCCTCGACAAGCAATACGGCGTAAGCCGCCTGTTCACCCGAAAGGAAGCCGAATACATCGTTCGCGGCCGCGAGTCCCAGCATGCGTCCTTCCATCTGCGCATGGAGTCCTGTCAGGTGCTTCTCTGGGCGCTGGGCTTAATCAGCATGGGCTGGCCGAGCGAGCGAGCCGATACGGAAAACCTTTTGCGCATCATAAGGGATGCAGACACGGAAATGCTCCTAAAAATCGCAAAACCCCGCCCGCTCAATATGATTTTAAGCATGCACGATGTAACATACCGCCTGCACAGCATCTGCGTGCGCTCAAGTGAAGAAGCGCTTAAAGAGCTGAACCTCGACCATGACGTGATCTACGAGCGTCATTATGCGCTCAACTGGCTTTTGACCGCCGACGGCATCGCCGATTGGGATATGGTCATCCCCAAAACCTAAAAACGCATACGTCAAACGCGCCTCCGGCGTCCGACAAAACGGAAACCGGGGCGCGTTTTTTATACCGAATTCGGCATTTTTCCGCTAATCCAATTTCGAATAAAACCCGTATGCATTTCCAATAATCCGATCCGCCTTTTCCGCCTTTTCAATCCGCGCAGGAATGCATGCGTTGGCGAAAAACATTTCGTTTTCAATGAACCTTACATATCTTATCGTGTCTTTCCCGTTTCTCCGAACGCAGACAAGGCTTCCGTCCCGAATTTCTATCCCTGTCAAACGCACAAACACGCTGTCGCCTTTCATGATCCGCGCGCCCGCCATGCTGTCGTCCGGCATCTCGGTTTCGTATGTATCCGGTCCGGTAGAAACCGCGCTTTGCGTATGAACGCCCAATACCTCATCCACGCTGTGTCCCGTTCCGCGCGCAATATGAATGGCCATTTCCGTATCCGGGCTGGTTCTGCCTGTTTCCCATTGGCTGACTGCTGTCTGGTGCACACCGAACATGCGCGCAAAGTCTGCCTGCGAAAGTCCAAGTTCCTTTCGGATTTCTTTTATACTCATTTTTGCCACCTCATACACATTATACTATAAATACTCATATAAATCAAGTTTTATGAGAATTTCTATTTACTTTTGCCCTTTTCTGTAGTATACTGATGCTTGAGAACAGGTTTTTGCCCCTACACACGATACATATATGCGCGTTCATGAAATCATATGTCGATTTTTCTTCCGAACGCAGGCGTTTTATAACCGAAATACGCGCTGAATTTTTACGATAAAACGCCGGAAGGGAGGAAAATATCGTTTGCCGGGCCAGAACTACCACGACAGCAAAACCGTTCATTACATCTGTCCCTTTTTCAGATCCGAAAAGGGCAACGTCATCACGTGCGAGGGCTATATCAAAAACACCGCCAACAAAACAAGCTTTCAAAAAAAAATGAACCTTGAAAGCTTCCGAAACCGCTACTGCTTTACATACAAATACCCCGCCTGCCATTGGGCGGAAGTACTTTTAAAAAAGAAATACCCGAGTGAATTTTAGTTAAAAGGGATTGCTGCAAAAAACAGCAATCCCTTTTTGCATATACGCTCTTAAAGTCACTTTACGGCAGTCGTTTTTTTCAGCGCCTCTTTGCACCACACAAACAGAAGCTCAAACTGAGAATCAAAGTCCGCCTGTCCGCCGGATGCGTATGAAAGCGCGGTTTCCAAAACCTGCCTGTCCTTTCCGGTCAAAGCGCCCAAAAGCTCCTTTTTCGTCTGAATAAACTTGCCCGTTTCCAGAAAATGCATGTTC
>JAZSFI010000208.1:0-1885 GCA_045532135.1 Clostridia bacterium
AATCGCGCATCAAGCCGTTTCGAACGATGTATTCGACAATCTGATTTACGAAGTATATCTGCCTTGCGTCAAGACCTGCGCCGCCCAGATATTCCGAAAACGCTTCTTTCGCGGCGTTCATGTCCATGCCGACGATTTCGCGCACGAAAACGCCCAGAGGTTTTTCGCCGTATTCGTTTTCGTAATCCTGCTTTGTTCCGACCTCGCTCCAGAGAACCTCTTCCAAGCGGCGGATGTCGTCGTTTGTCAGCGGCTGATTGGTTTTGAGCTTCAAAATGGCCGGCTCGTCCTGATGCTGCCGGACGTAATATTCCGCCTTGGCTTTATAGTTATTAAGCTCGTCTGAATCGAGCTCGGAGTCCTTCCATTCCATTGAGAGGATGTGGTCGGTGAAATTGGTGTCGTATGTCCTTGTGTCATGCGGAATATATTTTGTGAGATCGCGGATTTTCTCGCGAATCAGTTCAAATTCATTCATGCCCGCGTTGTCCAGGAAGCTCCCGTGCAGGATTTTTTCGATCAATTCCGCCTGCGCCTGAATTTCCGGGATGTTCGAAACGCGCGATATGGCGGTCACTTTCTTCACAAGGTCGTTTTTCGCGCGGGAATATTTCTTGCCCGCGAGATACGCAAGCTCGATTCCGTACATCAGCGCGTCGAAACGCACGGCGCTGGCCTCGTCCTCGTCCGGGGCGATCAGGCCTGCAAGCTCTTCTTCCATAAGAAGGGTGTCTTCATAGGTGAGCGCCTGATAGCTTTCCTCCGAAGAAAACTTTTCCACATATTTAAGGTGCTGATGAACGGCAAAGTTTTCCTTGTTCAGAGTGCTTACCTTTGAAAGCATGTCGTTTACAAGCTGCTTTCTTAATGGTATCAATTCCTCCGTCTGATACGCAAGATCCTGAAGCTTAAATGCCATCTGCGCTTTTAAGGAGAAAATTGCGCCCTGAAGCGGCAGCTGATTTGCGTTGGGTTTGCCCTCTGTGTGCATGCGGAAGAAATCGAAATTGCCGCAGAAATCAAAGATCAGGAATTTTTCTTTGTCCTTTCCGTCCATGAGCCCCTTGCAAAGCCGTGTTCCGCGCCCGATCATCTGCCAGAATTTGGCCTTGCTCATCACTTTTTTGAAAAACACGAGGTTTAAAGCGGAAGGAATGTCGATGCCCGTGTCCAGCATGTCGACGGATATCGCAATGCGCGGAAACGCTTTGTCAGTGAATTCGTCGATCGCGCTTTGTGCGTACGTCATGTAATTGTCAATCACCTTGGCGTAGCCTGTCAGGTGCGGATATTCCTTATTGAATACATCCCGGATTTTTTCGGCATGCCTGTGGTTCTTGGCGAAGATGATCGTCTTTCCGAGCGTTTCGCCGTAATCCACGCGCAGACCGTGGTTCATTAAAATGTTCAATACCTCGCGGATGGTGCCCTCGTTGAAAATCCATTCGTTGAGCGCGCTGCCGCCGATGGAATCGGGCATGTTTCCGTCTTCGCCGGTAAAGGTATTTTCATATTCTTCCTTTTCTTCCTGCGTTAGGTCGTCGTATACAATGCCCTCTTCGATGAATTTGAGCTTTGTTTCGACCGTCTGAAAATCCACAAGATATCCGTCGTTTACGGCCTGACTGAGCTCATATCCATACGTCGGTTCGCCGCTTGAAAGCTCGAAAATCTCATAGGTGTTTTTCTCGATTTCGTCCTTGGGCGTTGCGGTAAGACCCACCAGCGGCGCGTCGAAATTGGTAAATATATCGCGGAACTTGTTGTAAATCGACCTGTGCGCCTCGTCGCAGATGATGAGATCGAAGTGGCCCGCCGTGAACAGCTTTTCGCCCTCGAATTCTGCTTCGTCGATCACGTTCATCATCGTCTGATAGGTGGAAAA
>JAZSFI010000099.1:0-5978 GCA_045532135.1 Clostridia bacterium
ATGGCTTCGGTGACGCCTGCGGGCACAGATGCGCTTCCGCCGTGACCGACTTCTTCATAAACGGTAACGTGCGCATAGGTGCGGCGGGGAAGGAAAATGGCGTTGTCTTTTATGTATTTTGCAAAGCCGAACAAAATGCCGACGGAGAGCTTGTCGTCTAAAAATCGGCTCTTTAAATAGCCGGAAGAAGTGCGCTTTGTTCTCGGGTCAAAGCAAACGATATCGCCGACTTCAATGCCGAGCGCTCGGGAGTCGGAAGCGCTTTTGACATCCTCATCAAGTACAACTTCGGTTGAATCAAACGTGCGCTTGGTGGTGGAATAATCGCCGTTTACGTGCGTGGAGGCATTGATCAATTGAAGCGTTCCTTCGATTACTTTTCCGTCTCTTGTGTAAACGCGTACGTTTTCGGCTTCGGCGTTGTTGGCATTCATGCCGCCGATGTTCACAATGCGAAGCCTGCCGTTTCCCTTGATCTCTGCAACCATGCCGCCCAGCGTATCGCAGTGCGCTTCCAGAAACAATCCGTCGTTTTCATTTATGCCGCCAAAGTCAATGAGAACGCCGCCTTTAACGGTGATTTTCGCATCAAAGCCAAGCGCGGAAAACTCGTTTTTCACCCACTCAGCAGCCTTTTTCGTATAGCCGGACGGAGAGTCGATGGCAAGCAGCTGTTCGGTTTTCTGCCATGCGTATTCGGCGTAATGATAATCAATCATGTTTGTGTCCTCCGTTTTTGTTTTAAGTATAGCACAGAAAAAGGATGACTGCAACTTTCTCGCACAAATCCATTTTCCAATTTGCAGAAAATGGAAACACGCAGTATAATACACCTGACGATATGCAATCTGCGCGGAGGTACATATGAAAATCGGTGAAGTTTGCTTACTGACAAATGATGTAAATAGGCTGGCGGACTTTTACAAAAGATTACTGGAAACTGACAATAACAGCAATGACGAAACGCATCAGTTTATTCTTACGGAAGAAACGACTCTGACGATCTATAATGACGGAACGGAAAAGAACAATCAAAACCGGAACATATGCCTTGCGTTTACCGTAGAGGACATGGAAAAAGAATATGAAAAAGTGACGTCATTAGGCGCAAGAATCATTGAAGCGCCAACAAAAAGACCTTGGGGCGCTGTCAACATGAGCTTTTATGACCCCGATAACAATATGATTTTCTTCAGGTGCTTTCCAAAATCGTGATGAATGAATATCCAAAAACAAGAGCCTGATGCGATCCAATGAACGTGTCAGGCTCTGCGTGTTTATACGCCGTATTTGATTTTCACCCGCTCAAGCTTTTCGCCGAAGGGTTTAGCAAGGAACCATAAAAAAACGAGGTTTGAAACGGTGTAAAGCGCGGTGTGGGGAAGGGCGGTTATGAGACCTGCTTTATAGAGGGTTAAGTTGAGTTCGCCTGCATACCACATGACCGACCAGAGATCCATGATGAGGGAAAAGAGAACGCCGGAAATTGCGCCGTAGAGCAGGAGAAAAACGCGGCTTTTTTTGAGAGGGGCTGAGAGATAGCCTGCGATCAGGCCGATCATTCCCCACGCAAGCATCTGAAAGGCCGTCCACGGTCCCTGTCCGAAGTAGAAGTTTGAAAGAAGCGCAGAAAGCGCGCCGACCAGAAAGCCGGATTCCGCGCCTAAGTAGATGGCGGTAATGATGGTTAAAGCTGTAATGGGCTTGAAGAAGGGGATGAAGCGGCCGACGATGCAAAGAGCCGTCATGGCAGAGACCAGAACGAGGCGGCGGGAGCCCGTCTTTTTCTTTTCAAAGCCTGCAGCAAACAGAAAAAGCGCAGCGACCGCAATCAGCGCAGAAATCAGAAGGTATTGTTTGCCTTTAAAGACACCGCCGGACAGGATGACGAGCGCAGGGATAATGAAAAACGGAATCAGGATTTTGAGGGCGTTTCGAACGTTCTTGTTTTTTATTTCGATCATTTTGCGCGTTCCTTTCTGCCGTTTTTGAGGCATAATTCGCGCGCGTCACGGATAGTCACGGCATTTTCGAAGATACCTCGCGTCATTCGGGAAACGGGCGTGGTGTAGAAATTGTTGCGGCTAAAAAATTCGCGGGGCGTGCCTGCGGAAACGAGCTGTCCTCTAAAGAACATGGCGCATTTATCGGCGGTTTCCGCAGCAAATTCCACGTCGTGCGTGACAAGGACGATGGTCATGCCGGTATCTTTGAGGGCTTTTAAGACGGCGGTCAGCTTTTGCTTTGTCAAAGCGTCCACGCCCTTGGTAGGTTCGTCAAGGAGCAGAAGTTTCGGCTTTGTGGAAAGTACTTTTGCAAGCGCGAGAAGCTGCTGTTCTCCGCCCGAAAGATCATAGGGGTGCATATCGAAAAAGCGCGTGAAATCGATCGGCAGAAGGCTCATGCCGTATTCCGCGCCTTTCAGTTCCTCTTTTACGGTGTCTGAAAGAAACACTGTCTGCACGTCCTGCGGGAGCATGGTCAGGCATTCGCGGTAAAGGGACTGATTTTTGTAATCCTTGATTTTTTTGCCAAAGATGCGTACTTCACCGGCATAGGGCTTTAACAGCGCGGAGGCAACGGAAAGTGAGGTTGTTTTGCCAGAGCCGTTTCCGCCCAATACGGCGTAGATTTCGCCGGTTTGTACGGTAAAGGATACGCCGCTCAGCACGTCGCGGCCGTGACGGTCGTAGCGGAAATATACGTCTTTAAACGCAAGCGCCGGCGCGGTTTCGGACGAGGTTTGAGGTTCGTTAAGCGCGCGGATGGAAGTGCGATAGTTTTCATCAATCATGCGCCGTCCGTCCTTGATTTCGATCGGGCAGCTGCCTTTTTCGGATAACGCATGGTACAGACGCGCAGCGGCGGGCATGGCAAGAAGAAGGGGAGCATCGGCTGCGAGTTTGCTGAGAGTAATATCCGGCGCATCAAAATGGAGAACTTCGCCCTTTTCAAGCACGATCATTTTGTCGGAAACCGGCACGACTTCCTCTAAGCGGTGCTCTGTGATTAAAACGGTGAGCGCGAAATCGCGGTTCAGCTTTTTAACCGTCTGAATGAATTCAGAAGCTGCGATGGGGTCAAGCTGAGACGTGGGTTCGTCTAAAATCAAAAGGTCCGGCTGCATGACCATGACGGATGCAAGATTCAAAAGCTGCTTTTGCCCGCCGGATAATCCGTTTACATCTTTTTCGTACCATTCTTCAATGCCGAAATACGCGGCCATTTCGCTGACTCTGCGCGCAATGGCGGAGCGCGGCAGATTCATATTTTCAAGCCCGAAGGCCAGCTCATGCCACACCTTGTCGGTTACCAGCTGCTGTTCGGGTCTTTGCATGACAAAGCCGATTTTATAGGCTGCGTCTGCTTCCGAAAGGGACTCCTGATTGACGCCGCATATCGAAATCATGCCGTCTTTTTCGCCAATGGGGGCAAGTTCTCGCTTTAAAAGGCGCAAAAGCGTGGATTTTCCGCTGCCGGTCGCGCCGCAGATGCATATGAATTCTCCCTTTTTCACACAGAAGGAAACGCCTTTTATGGCGGGATCTTTTTTGCCCGGATAGGTGAAGGTCAGATTTTCGACCGCAAGAAACGCCATTTTGCCGCCTCCTTTACGTGGATGATGGTGGGAAGAAGAGATAAAACAAAATAGAGAATATAGCCTGAGATGGTTTTTGCATTAAGAAGGGGAAACGTAAAAAAGGGATAGAAAGAGAATGGATTGTTTCTTAAAAGAAAGATGGAAACTGCGCCCAAAAAGCAAGTGAGAACAAGGAGCGAAACATCCCATATTTTCCATGAAAAAATGGAGAAACGGCTTCTTTTTCCTATGCCGTAACCGCGGGCGGTCATGCTGTCGGCAGTGATGATGCCGTTTTCAAGCACCCATGTAACCATGACGGAGAAAATGCGCATTGCGCCCCGGATGCGGTCAGGAATGTTGTCTTCTTTATAAAGGCCGAGCGCGGTCTGCGCATTTTTGACCTTTTTGACCTGTTGAGTGAAATAGGGGATGTAGCGAAGCGACAGGGAGAGCATGAGCGCGATTTTGGGGCTCAGCGCGCCAAAGACGTAAATGAGCTTGTCGCTTGTCATGATGTCCGAGAAAATCCTGAACCAGTAAAAAACGCCCGTGAGCATCGTCGCCATAACAAGACCGTAGAGGAAGGATTCAAGGGTTATGGGGTTATTGTTCAGGACAAACAGCACGGTTGCGCCGTTGTGGGAGACAAAGGGATTGATAAGGGACGTGAGGATAAAAAGAAGCAGCGGGAAAAGATGCGATTTCGGTTTCGAAAGGCCGTTTTTTGAAAAATAAAAGAGAAGCGCGCCAAATAGCGACAGGACGATCAGAAATATGTCCATTGTGAACATGGAGATAAACGTGATCATCAGAAAATAGATGGAAACCGCAATGGGATTTAAATCCTCAAATGAACGCAATCCGGAGAGCCTCCTTTCGTTCAAGATTTGGAAAAACGCGATGGGGAAGGTTTTCACGTTCCGTGATCCTTTTAATTTACAATATCGTTTCCCAGTTCAAGGGAATACAGCCATTTTATTGTATCGCCGTCTTTAAGCGCGTACTGGTCGCAGCCGACAGAGGGCGAAACGCCGTTTACGTAGTATTTCCAGCCGGATAAATCGCCGAACTCAAATTCATAGATGTAGCCTAAGCCTACGATATAGATCATGCCGTCCGCACCGGATTTTTCCATGTGGATTCTGTTTGTTTTGCAGGCTTCGAGCAAAATGTCATAAACGGTGTTACCTTCTGAGAGAGAAAACTCCGTTAAAGCAAGAAGGATTCCGTCCTCGGGGATGTGCGTTTTGTCGGTTTTTCCCAAAACAGCGTCGCAGCGAATTTCAAGCGTGACAGATCCGATTACGTTTTCCTTTCGGACGGGCGCGGTATAGTAGTTGTCTGCGGATTCAAAATCCGAAAGGAAGATGAATGCGGAAAAGACGGCAAAAAGAATGAAAACAAACAGGAAATTTTTGAAGCTGCGTTTTTTCAGAAGGTAAAAGGAGACGCAGGCAATCACGCAAAGCGCAAAAGATACGGATACACAGATCCATTTATAGACCGGTACGGCGGAAACTGCATTTTGACCGGCGGGCAAGGCATCTGTTTTGTCGAAGGTGTAAAATGCGGATTTCCCTTCGAGCATTCTTTCGTATGCTACAAGGCCGTACAGCGTCTGAACCGTAGCCATCGGGCTTTCACTTCCGCCGATGGTATGGGAAAACGCGCCGTTTGGAAGCCGAAACCGTTCGACCGCGTCAAGAAGCGTATGACCGTTTTTGATAAAGCGGGCGTCTTTAAAGGGATCGATGCCCATGGAAGTAAGCGCGACGATTACCTGAGATGCGCTTTCGGGATTGGAGACGCCGTAGCTTTTATAGCCTGCGTCTTCGTCCTGCAGCTTCGAAAGCAATTCCAAGGCGCGATCGAGGGCGGCTTCAACGTCCTTGCGGGCGATTCTGTAGGGCGCAAGCGCCTGCATGGTCATTGCTGTAACGTCCACGTTTCCGCTTTTCCCGGAAAGCGCCCATCCGCCGTCTTCAAACTGGAGGGAAAGAAGCATGTCGATGATTTTGTCTTCTGTATGCGTTTCGGATACGAAGCCGTTGTGGATGAGGTGAAGACCGTATACCCAGCTCATGATGCCCTGTGCGCCGATGGTTTCGTCGGTTTCTGTTTGAACGGAAGAAATATCCGCTTCGATGGCAAGGAGCGCAAGGGCAAATTTCTGACGCGTGACGCTTGCGCGAGGAGAGGTATTTTCAAAAGAGGACAAAAGAAAATTTTTGCATGAAGATAAATCGTATGCGCCCATCTGACTTAATGTGATCGCATACCAGTCAGCCGCAGGCGCGCTTGATAGGGAAGCGGAAATCCATGTCCCGATCTCTTTTCCGCCTGTTAAAGACGCGCAAACGCCGCTGATCAGGTTTTTGGCCCGATCAGCGGTGTT
>JAZSFI010000364.1:0-1807 GCA_045532135.1 Clostridia bacterium
CGAAAAAAACCATCTGCAGGATCGCGTTTTCCTCTTTAACGGAACCGATGAAGCCGCATGCTCGCTTATGCAAAAAGCCATTCATCCCGAAGGAGCGGAAGCGGAAGTCATTTGGCTCTCCAATCACAGAAATTTCATTGCAAATTACGAAGACCGTCCCTTTATTGAAAACGTACTCGGTCACATGCGCGCGCTCAATATCCAAAACCGCCCGGGCGCGAAAAAAGCAATCTGCATCCTGCCGCCCAAAAAGAAGCAGGGCGAGGCCTCGGAAATGCGAACGGGGTTAAGCGCCGATTACACTTTGGATGAGCTTAAACAAATCTCAAACGCCATCCGATCTTTGACTCAAGAGGGAAGAAACTGCTATCTTCTGGATGTTGATTTTGCCAACGGGGGAAACACAAAGCTGCTTGAAGTTTTGGGTCAAACCATGCCGATTACAAACCTCTTTGGCTACGCAGGCTGGAATACCGCGAGCAATTCCTTGGGAACGCTGCTTTCTCAGCTTCTTTCAGGCGATGAAAACACCAAGGAAAATCAATCCTTTACCGCTGAACGAATTCTGGACGACGCCGTCTATCAAGCGCTCGTTCGACGTGAAGTCACAAAAAAGGCAAGAGAAAGCGGCGAGGACGTTTTTGACATCAAAAACATCGCCCGAACCGAACAATGGCTCAAAGAATCCTTTCAAAGCCGCTTTCCCCTCTTTAAAAATATTTTCAGCGGAAATGTGCCGGATTTTGATGTGAAAACCCGCTGGAACCGATTGTTTGAGGCGGAAATTTTCGTCCGGGGACATGAGCCTTTTTATCGCAAACCGCATTCATAAAGAAAAGAATCCGCGAAAGCCCATATTCAGACAGCGGTTTTTTGACAAATACAAGGGTTTTCGGGTGTGTTCTTGAAAAACAAAACAGGAACCGGGATTTCACAATCCCGGTTCCTCTTTTTTCTTACTTCTGAATTTTTGCCATATCGTTTTTGCGGATTTCTACGCGTCTTACCTTGCCGCTGATGGTCTTTGGAAGCTCGCTTACGAATTCCACGATTCTCGGATACTTATAGGGCGCAGTATGCGTCTTAACGTATTCCTGGATTTCCTTCTTGAGCGCATCAGAGCCTTCCTTGCCCTTGACGAGAACAACCGTTGCCTTTACGATCTGGCCGCGCACTTCATCGGGAACGGGCGTGACCGCACACTCGAGAACATAGGGAAGCTCCATGATAACGCTTTCGATCTCAAAGGGCCCGATTCGGTAACCGGACGATTTGATAACGTCGTCAATACGTCCGACATACCAAAGATATCCGTCTTCATCCATCGTGGCCTGATCGCCGGTATGATAGAAGCCGTCGTGCCAGACTTCGTTTGTCTTTTCTTCATCCAGATAATATCCGATGAAGAGACCGCAGGGCGATTCGCCGTCTTTTACGCGGATGCAGATTCCACCGGTGTCGCCGGTCTTGCATTCGTTGCCGTCGGGATCAAGAATGACAACGTCGTACAGCGGGCTGGGTTTGCCCATAGAGCCGATTTTGGGCGTAGAGCCTACGAAGTTTGCGATGGAAAGGGTTGTCTCGGTTTGGCCGAAGCCTTCCATGATGGTAAGGCCGGTGGCTTTCTTAAACTGATTGAAGACTTCGGGGTTCAGCGCTTCGCCCGCGGTTGTTGCATATTCGATAGAGGAAAGATCGTAATTGGACAGATCATCCTTGTTGAAGAATCTGTACATTGTGGGCGGCGCGCAGAATGTGGTGATATGATATTTCGCAAACATCGGCAGAATGTCTTCGGAATGGAATC
>JAZSFI010000435.1:0-2493 GCA_045532135.1 Clostridia bacterium
TATCTGTGGGCGCAGGCTGCAGGCTGGTCAGTGTAGGTTGCAGATCAATTTGTCGCTGAACCAGAACCTGTCATCAGAGCCGCATTCTTCACGGCCGGCGCTCCCGATCATCAGTCGGACGAGCATGCCTGCCAAGCAATACCTCCGGATTTACGGTTGGGACACAGGTATCGCCCGCTGCGCTGATCTGATCCAGATCATCATCGGACAAAATCGCCCTGTCACAGCAGCCTTCATCCTTACAGGCGTTATCCCTGGGCCCGGGATTTTGCTGCAGTTTTCGGACATCAGTATCTTTTGAATGCTTATTCATCGTTTTCATCTTATCTCCAATACATGCGCATGTGTCGATTAACCCAGAATCTCCGTTTCGATGATGCTGGACTTATGGCCGCAGCATTTCCGCTCGACCCAGTAGAGCGTTTTTCCGTCCAGCACACCGCGTATGCCGGTGAGGGTAACTTCGTAATTTTTAAGAAGTCTTCCGCAGTTCGAGCAGTAAGCGACCATATCGGCTGAGCATTGCACCGTATCGCCGACTTTGTATCCGCCGACGACCTGCTCCAGTTCTCCGTCGTTCAGTTCTTTGATATTGATGTTCTCATTAAGCTCCTTCATGTAAGCGGCTCCTTTCGTTTCTGGTCCCGGCGATTTTCGTCAAAAACCGCCGAGCTGTTCCTCTTCGCTTGCTCCGCAGCAGGGGCAGGCTTTGCCGATTTGCATATACTTATAACCGCAGCGGACGCAGGGAGGCGTTGCGGCGTAATAGTTGGGATCGTGGTCCTCACAGCCGCCGGTTACCTCTTTCAGCCGTTCATCCGTCAATTCAAGCTTTTTCTTATCTTCCATCTTGACGTCTCCTTTTTGTTTTTTCGGTTTATATGCGCTAAAACGATTCAATCTCCGTAGGGCGGGGGCTTGCTCCCGCCGCCATCACTTATATATACGGGCGAAAACGGCAATTCTTATGGTATGACAGAAATTTTTATGGCTCAATGATGTTAAACGGCACCTGACCCTGCACGGGCACCTGATTCATGCTCTGCGCCATCAGAGAAATGAGTTCCGTATTTCCCTCCATCGGCACGCCGTCCAGCGCACGAACGTTTCCCTGCAGAATATACAAAAGCGCATTTTTCGGGCAGGTGACGGAAGCGTCTGCATCCTCGCGTCGGGTGTTTTCATACACCAGCAGCACGCCGTTTTTCACATGCAGTACATGCTGCTGTTTAAGGTCTGAAAGCGTCACATTGATCGTAAAGTCCTGATCCGCCATGGCCTTTTTGTCCATGAGAATGCCCATGTAGTCAAAAATCATTTGAGGCGTCATCTGAAGCACAATGCCGCCGCCCTTTTGAAGGCTCGCATTTTCCGCCTGATTTCCGTACCGCAGCTCCAGCGCAGCGGTCAGATAGGCGTTGCGCCACGGACCGGATTCCGCCTGATAGCCCAGCTGCTCCAATGCGTCTGCGCACAGAAGGCGCGCGCTTTCGTTTTCGGGATCGGCATACACAAGCACATTGGTGATTTCCGCAACCCACCTGTACTCGCCCCTGTCGAAATCCGCTTTCGCCATTTTAAGTACGTTATCCACGTCCCCGAGATATTCCACCCATTTCTTCGCGCTCTCCGTCGGCGTGAGGGGGTTCAGGTTCACGGGATTGGCGTCGTACCAGCCCATGTATTTCTGATACACTGCCTTGGAGTTGTGGGAAACCGTGCCGTAGTACTGGCGGGTATACCACACCTTTTCAAGCGCTTCGGGAAGCGCAATCATGTTGGAAATTTCATCGGACGTGTAGCCCTGATTGATGTACGTCAGTGTCTGATCGTTGATATACTTATACACCGCAGCGGTGTTTTCAAGGTACTCTATGACAACTTCACTTCCCCAGTGCGGCCAGTTGTGGGACTGGAACACCACTTCCGCCTCGCCGCCGTAAAGGGTAATGGCTTCCGTAATGTATTTTGCCCATGCTGCGCCGTCGCGCACCAAAGCGCCGCGCAGGGTGTAGAGGTTATGAAGCGTTCCGGTGCAGTTTTCCGCCATCCAAAGCGCCTTGTGCTCAGGAAACCACGTATTCATCTCGGCAGGCGCTTCCGTGCCCGGCGTCATCTGAAATTCCATTTCAACGCCGTCAATCACAATCGTTTCGCCCGTCTTTTTGATTTCATAGGTCGGCGCAATGTAGGTCACCGTGCCCGTGGACTGCCCCATGCCGATGCCCTGCGCCATTTTCCCGGTCACGCCGGGGGTAAGCAGCACGCCGTACTGATAATTTGCGCGGCGGCTCATGGCCTTGCCCGCGTAGATGTTCTCGGAAATGGCATGCTCTGCAAAGCCTTCGGGCACAATGATCGGAATCTTTCCGCTTGCAAGCTGATCTTCAATGCTTAAAGAGGCGTCCGCCGCGTCCTCCGCCGTCATAAGCCCCGCAATGCCGCCGAAATGATCCGCATGCGGATGTGAAATCACGACCGCCTTGACGGGAT
>JAZSFI010000471.1:0-2638 GCA_045532135.1 Clostridia bacterium
TGTTTTTGGAAAGAGCATCAAAGAATCTGATTTCCTCTCTTGAAACGCATGCTTGGGACGGAGAATGGTATCTTAGGGCGTTTGACGATGACGGGAACAAAATCGGTTCAAGAGATAACAAAGAATGTTCCATCGACCTTATTTCGCAGGCTTGGAGCGTTATCGCAGGACTTGACAGGAAAAGATGCAAAACAGCAATGGAAAGCGCAAGAAAGTATCTTTTCGATCATAAAATGGATGTCATTCGGCTCCTTGCGCCGCCTTTTACCGGCCAAACCGTTCAGCCCGGTTATATCGCTGCGTATCCGCCCGGAATCCGAGAAAATGGAGGGCAATATACGCATGCTGCATGCTGGATGGTAAAAGCATACGCAATCCTCGGTATGGCGGATGAAGCATGGGAGGCGTTTGACATGCTTCTTCCAATCAATAAAACCAATACGTATGAAAAAGTCATGCATTATGGGGGCGAGCCCTACGTAATTGCCGCAGATATTTCAGGCAACGGAGAATCAGAAGCTGTCTGCGGCTGGACATGGTATACAGGCGCTGCGGCTTGGGCGGAAAGGGTACTCATTGAAGATCTTCTCGGCATTGATATCAGAGGAAACAAAGTAAAAATGCACGCTCTGCTTCCAACGGATAAAGAAAGCATGACGTGCACGATAAGAAAGGGAAAAAGCAGATATGTATTGAAAGCGAAAAGGGGCTCAGATGCAATCGAATGTGAAATCGAACTGATCGATGACGGTCAGACGCACGAATTTGAATTCCCTTGCCGAAATTGACGGCCTTATGAAAAACAAAAAAGCGGCATGATTTCGTTCATGCCGCTTTTTACTATACGTCGCTTTCTTCAAGAACGCCGCTTTTATACTGGCTGTTCAGAAGGTCTGCATAGAAGCCGCCCTTTTGGACCAATTCCTCGTGCGTACCGGATTCGATGATTGTTCCGGCGTTTAAAACGAGGATCTGATCGGCGTTTCGGATGGTAGAGAGACGGTGTGCGATTACAAAGCTGGTTCTGCCCTTCATAAGCGCGATCATTGCCTGTTGGATGTTCATTTCGGTACGGGTATCGACGGAGCTTGTCGCTTCGTCCAGAATCAGAATCGCGGGATCGGACAAAATGGCGCGCGCGATGGAGAGAAGCTGCCTTTGTCCCTGAGAAATATTGCTTCCGGCTTCGGAAAGCTCGGTCTGATATCCTTTGGGAAGCCTTGTAATGAATTCATGGCAGTTGGCCATTCTGGCTGCACGCTCAATTTCTTCATCGGTTGCATTCAAGTTTCCGTATGCAATGTTTTCGCGAACCGTACCTGCAAAAAGATAAACATCCTGAAGAACCATTCCAAGGGTTGTTCGAAGCTTTTCTCTTTGAATGTCGCTGATTTCAATTCCGTCAATCAGAATTTTACCGCTGTCAATATCGTAAAAGCGCATGAGGAGATTTACTACCGTTGTCTTGCCCGCGCCCGTAGGACCGACAAGCGCAATCGTCTGTCCCGGTTTTGCATCAAAGGACAGGTTTTTAAGAATCGGACGGTCGGGGACATATCCGAACGTGACGTCATCAAACACGACATGACCTTTGGGATTTGTAAGCGCATTTGCATTCGGCAGATCCTCCGGCTCCGGTTCAACGTCCATAACCTCAAATACGCGCTCTGCGCCCGCCAAAGCAGACTGAATGGTTGTAATCTGGTTTGCGATCTGGTTGAAGGGGTTCGAAAACTGTCTTGAATACTGTAGGAACGACTGAATCATACCGATCGATGAAACATTGCCGTTTACGACAAGGAAACCGCCGATGCCGCTCATGAGCGCAAAGGAAATATTGTGAACGACGTTCATAAGGGGGCCGATGACGGAAGAAAGAATTGTTGCATAGGTTCCCGCAGTCGTAAGGTCTTCGTTCGCTTCTTCAAATTCCTGAATAACTTCGTCTTCTCTACTGAATACCTTTACAACACGCGCGCCGCTGACAGTTTCTTCAACGATTCCGTTCATTTCGCCAAGACAAGCCTGCTGCAGCTTAAAATATTTCCTCGTATGCTTCGTAATTGCTCCCATAATCAGCATGCTGAAGGGGATGGTAATAAAGCTGACCAGCGTCAGCTGCCAGCTGAGCCTGAGCATCATGTAAAGGCAGACAAACAGCGTTACCACAGACGAGAGAATCTGCGTAATGGTATTTGACAGCATGTTTGAAACATTGTCTACGTCATTTGTAAGACGCGACATGATCTGACCATGGGGAACACTGTCGAAATAGCGAAGGGGGAGCTTCTGAAGTTTTTCAAACAGCTCTTCACGGATGACGCGAACGGTGTGCTGCGCGACTTTCACAAGCATCAGCTGCTGCGTAAGGGAAAAAAGCGAGCTTATCATGAAAAGAAGCGCCATTAAACCCAGTTGTCCCCAAAGCGCGCGCATGGCCTCGCCATTACCTGTAAACAGTACTGCGCCTGTGCCGGCTGCAAGACTTGACAAAAAGCCGGTAACGGAAAAGATAAATCCTTCTGCAAGGAGATTCGATCTGCCCTCTTCAGCGTTTTCCTCTTTTTTTCTAAGCCCTTTGTTCATCATATAGCCTGTTGCAACGTATGCACCGAGCATGGAAGCCGTGGCTACGGAC
>JAZSFI010000425.1:0-4519 GCA_045532135.1 Clostridia bacterium
CGGCAGGTGGACATTAAAAGGTCGATGTCCTCAATCCGAAACTTCGTCCCCCCGATTTCCCACATGCCTTCGCCGATGGGCGCAATCTGATCAAGCTCTCCATAGTTATAGCAGAATCTGCACTGGATGTTACACTTGTTGGTCTTTCGGATGGCGGTCAGGCCGCTTCCGGTCAGGCATGATTTGCATCCGGCGGAAAACTTGTCATCAGGCCCTACATAAAGGCTTCTTCCCGACAGGGATTTAAGGGTTTTGATTTCCTTTTTCAAATCCTCATGCCGCTTTTGAACCGCAAGTTCAATCTGGGAAAGCACAGAAAAAGCGATTTCCTTCTGATAATTCATAAGCTCCTCGTCTTCCGGCAAAGAAGCAAAAAACTGAAACCACGTGTAGGCGTCGCGCTTTGAAATCTTCATATGACAACCGTCCTTTAAAGTATATGCCTACATTCTACCCGATTTTTGTGTTTCTGCAAGAGACGCCATGTTAATCCGCGATTCTTTCCCGGTTTCAACAAAAATTCGTTGACGCAAATTCATTTACAGGCTATAATAATATGATACTGGTATAGGAGGTGAAAAAGAATGCTGAGGCTCAGAAAGCGCGATTCCATTCAGACCAACTGGCCGCGCCCCGACTATCTTTCGCCCGTCATGCATGCGCTTTTAAAGATGCGCGGCATCCGAAGCGAAGAAGAGGCTTATGCATTTTTACATCCCTCCAAAGAGCAGATTCATGATTCCTTCCTGCTTTCCGACATGCAAAAAGCGGTGGATATGATAAACGCATCTGTTTCGGCGAAGGAAAGCATCTGCGTATACGGCGATTACGACGTGGACGGCGTATGCGCAAGCGCAATTCTCGTAAGCTACTTAACGTCCATCGGCGCAAAGGCCGATGCGTATCTTCCCTCCCGCCATCAGGAGGGCTACGGTCTTAACGAAAACGCGCTGAAAGAGATTGCAAAAAAACACCAGCTGCTTGTGTCGGTAGACTGCGGAATCACCGCCGTTGCGCTTGTCGAATGCGCAAAGCGCGAAGGGCTCAAGGTCGTTGTGACCGATCATCACAGGCCGGAGGGCGAGCTGCCAGACTGCCCGGTGGTCAATCCGCTTTTAAACGACTATCCCTTCCCCTATCTTTGCGGCGCAGGCGTCGCATTTCATCTGGTGAGCGCGCTGGGCGGCAGAGATAAAGCAATGGAATACATTGACTTTGCAGCCCTTGCAACGATTGCGGATATCGTTCCTCTGTCTGATGAAAACCGCGCCATCGCTTTTCTCGGTCTTAAAAAAATCAATTATGCTCCGCGCCCCGGCATCCGCGCGCTGATTGACGCAGCAGGGCTGTCTTCCCGTACCCTGAACGCCGGAAACGTCGCGTTCCAGCTGACGCCGCGCCTGAACGCCAGCGGCAGAATCGGCGACGCAATGCGCGCCTTTCATCTGATTACCTCCACCGACATGGACGAATGCATCCGTCTGGCGGGCGAACTCAATGAGGAAAACGCCCGGCGCAAGACGCTTGAGCAGGAAGCCATCGACGAAGCAGAAAACATGCTTTCCGATTTCGACTGGCTTGGCAGCCGCGCCATCGTCGTAAAGGGAGAAAACTGGAACCCGGGCGTAATCGGCCTTGCCGCTTCCCGCCTTACGGAGAAATACCATTATCCGAGCATCGTGCTTACAAAAGAGGACGACGTGTATGTAGGCTCGTGCCGCTCGATCGACGGAATTGATATTCACGACGCGCTTTCGGCGGTCAGCGAACATCTGGTCAAGTTCGGCGGACACAAAATGGCCGCAGGGCTTACCATCAAAGAAGAAAACATCGAAGCCTTCAAAGAAGCGCTGGATATTTACCTTTTCCAAAATGCGCCGACAGACGCATATATTCCCTGTCAGGAATACGATCTGGACGTGGATGCAGACGAACTTACCGTTCAGACGGTAAGCGCGCTGGACGCGCTTTCGCCAACCGGCTGCGGAAATCCCGCGCCCGTCTTCCGCATGCGCGCGCAGATCGTTTCACCCCGCCCGGTCGGCGCAAACGGCGCGCATCTGAAGCTTACGCTGAAAAGCGATTCAGGCTTTATCGACGGCATCTGGTTCAGAAAGGGCGAACTTGCCTCTTCTCTCCCCCGCACGGCCGACGCGCTTTTCCAACCGTCCGTTTCGGAATATCAGGGCCGCGTATCCGTGCAGGCGGAGATTCGCCAGATCGCGCCCGCCGGCGCATCCTCGCGCTTTCAGGATGCCGCCGCAAAAACAGAAGCGCTGTTTCAGGCATTTCTGACAGATCACCTCAAAAACAACCGCTGCCCGTACCCCGCAAGCCGCGCACTTTCCCAAGGCGCGTTTTCCGATCTTTTCAACGCTGCACTTCAAGGCGTATTGGTCGTCTGCGCAACGGTTGAGGATGCAAAAAACGCCATGTATCTGGCTATGCCCGCAGAGGATGCGGATTTTGACGTAACCATCGGCGAATATCCCAAGGACGTGCGTTCTTTCCGCGCGCTCGCCATCGCCCCCACGGGAGAAATTCCCAAAGGGTATCAGACGGTCATTACAGCCGGCGTTCCGGACGGGCTTGTCAATGCAACCTTCCATTTGGACGCAATGCCGGTATCAAGCCTTTTTATGCGCATGCCGACGATTGAACGGCTAAGAAATATCTATGCAAGCGCACGCAGAATCACAAAACGCCCCTATTATTTTTCTTCGGATACGGCGATCATTAAAAGTATTGCGGAAGATGCGGATGTAAGCGAAATCACGGTTTCAGCCGGAATCTGCGTACTGGAGGACATGGATCTGATCCACATCCGCAAAAATGCAAATCAGTTTGTCATTGAACTTCCCGAAATGGTCAAGAAGAATCCGCAGGACAACGAACTGTTTCAAAAAATCACTTCATATCTGAATTGTGCAATGGAAGGAGGCGGACAGGATGAGTGAAAACACTGTGTCTATCGGCTACAGAACGCTTGATGAAATCGTAAGCCAGGTCAAAAAATACCACCCCAAGGGCGATGTGGACATTGTTGAGCGCGCGTACCGGTTCGCCGAAGACGCGCACAAGGATCAGAAAAGATTGTCGGGCGAGCCGTATTTTTCCCATCCCTGCGAAGTCGCCTACATCCTCGCAACCCTTATGCAGGACTCCGACACCGTCGCCGCAGGTCTTCTGCACGACTGTGTGGAGGACGTTCAGGGCGTGACAAGCGAGTTTATGGAAAAAACCTTCGGCGCGGACATTGCGCAGCTCGTTGACGGCGTTACAAAACTCGACCGCATCGACTTTTTTTCTCGCGAACAGGCGCAGATGGAATCCATCCGCAAAATGTTCATCTATATGGCCAAGGACATCCGCGTGGTTTTGATCAAGCTCGCCGACCGCCTTCACAACATGCGAACGCTCAAAACCCAAAAGCCCGCGCGCCAAAAGCCCATTGCGCAGGAAACGCTGGACATCTATGCGCCCCTTGCGCACAGACTGGGCGTATATGCGGTCAAGTGGGAGCTTGAAGACCTCGCGCTTCGCTATATCGATCCCGAAGGTTATTATCAGATCGTCGACAAGATCGGCATGAAAAGATCCGAGCGCGAAGGCTGGATTGACGACATCGTCACAAGCCTTATAAAGCTCATGGACGATAATCACATCAAATGCGAAATCGACGGCCGCCCCAAGCATATCTATTCCATCTACAGAAAAATGAAAAATCAGGGCAAGACGTTTGAGCAGATCACCGACTTGATTGCAGTGCGCGTGATCGTGGACACGTCTTCCAACGAGTGCTACAGCGTTCTGGGCCTTGTCCACAACAACTGGCCCCTGATTCCGGGCAGATTCAAAGACTATATCTCCATGCCCAAGCACAATATGTACCAGTCCCTGCACACCACCGTCGTAGGTCGCGACGGAAGACCGTTTGAAGTGCAGATCCGAACCCGCGAAATGCACAGAACCGCCGAATACGGTATCGCGGCGCACTGGCGGTACAAAGAAGGCAGGGCGCACACAAGCCTCGACGAAAAGCTCACATGGGTGCGCTCCATTTTGGAGTGGCAGGGCGACCCCACCTCCAGCGAAACCTTCTCCAACCAGATGAAGGAAGCGCTGTTTGCAGAGGAGGTCATGGTGTTTACGCCCCGCGGCGACATCGTCACACTCCCCAAGGGCGCAACCCCGCTCGACTTCGCCTACCGCATCCATTCCGCCGTCGGACATCACTGCGTGGGCGCAAAGATCAACAAAAAAATCGTGCCCCTGCCCACGCCCCTTCAGACCGGCGACTTCGTTGAAATCATGACCAACCCCAATTCCCACGGCCCGTCGCTCGACTGGCTGAACATCGTCGTGACCAACGAAGCCAAGACCAAAATCCGTTCCTTCTTAAAGAACGCCTCGAAGGACGAAAATATGGTGCGCGGCCGCGAAATGCTGGAAAAAGAAGCAAAGCGGCTGGGCTATACGTTCTCAGATTTGTGCAAGCAGGAATATCTTGACGTACTTT
>JAZSFI010000031.1:0-1661 GCA_045532135.1 Clostridia bacterium
GGCTGCGCCGGCAAGGCATAATTGATTTTTTCAAATTCCATCTTGCGGCATAGCCCGTAAGGTAAATAAAAACCGACCTGTGATTTTTTCATAGGTCGGTTTTTGAATATATCTGTTTGATAAATTGGAACTTATCGCTTCATTTTGACAATATATTCTGTTGTGCCTTCTTCATATTGTTTTTCTTCTGTAATCACAAAACCGTGCCTTTGATAAAATCGTATTGCCTTTGTATTCTTTTCAAGAACCCATAAAAAATCACAATGTTTCTGTTCTATGGCAAATTGAATGAGGACGCTTCCAATACCTTGATTCTCAAAGAAAAAATCAACATACAATTCTAAAATCTGATTTTCAGAAATGTGAATCATACCTTTCACAAATTCATCATCATAAACCCATATTTCATCTAATTCCTGCGGACTGTCAATGTACCGTTTGGCTAATGGGTATACTTGCATTTCTCCAAATGACACGGTATCGTTGCGAAAAATAGTTCTATAGTTCATTCTTTTGGAAAAAATCAATATTTCTGCTATTCTCGATGCATCAGCGATTGTTGCCTGCCGTATCATAGTATTTATTCCCTTCCATCAAATTCAAGTTTATCGGTTGGTTTAAGCCCATGGCTTCATTCTATATCTGTTTTCTCAGCAAAACTCAATTTCTCTTGCATGCCCCTTATACCCGCCGCCGGTTATGTACTGCATGATCCCCGACGGAAGACGGGACTCGGCGTTTTCGTGCATGTGGCCTGCGAGAACGGCTTTGATTTTGGGGCAGGAGTAGACGTAATCGATAAATGCTTCCGTTTCCTCATCCGGCTTCTGCTGGCGGTAGCGGTAATCGTCGTAGGGCTTTAAAAGGGGTTCGGGCGTACCGGTCAGGTATGCGCAGGGGAAGTGAAGATCGTCCATAATCAGGTGATACAGCTCGTCCGTGTGAAGCGGGCAATGGAGCATGAGAACGATCGGAAGACCTTTTTGCACTTCTGCCTTTAATCTTT
The DNA here is from genome assembly GCA_045532135.1 of Clostridia bacterium. Taxonomy (GTDB): domain Bacteria; phylum Bacillota; class Clostridia; order Christensenellales; family Aristaeellaceae; genus SFHK01. The sequence goes on from JAZSFI010000031.1 coordinate 1,007, forward strand.
CAAGCTGATTCTCCGTAAAGCGGTAATAGGAATTATCGACGGCGACAAAGTTTATGCCGTGCATCTCGCGGCTTGCAAACGTCAGATCGTTTTTAAAATGCCGCTGAACGAAATCGTAGGACTGCATTTTATAGGCCTCATCCTCAAACGCTTCGCCCACATACAGGCTGAATTCGTGGTTTCCCACTGCCATAAAATAATCCATGTCCTTGAAAAGTGTTTCGGCGGTTTCAAGATTTTTGTGGGAAACGAAATCAATCAGATCGCCTGTGTACAGGATGGGCAGGCGGTTTTCCTTTGCGTAAGCAAGCTGCTCGGTTATGTGAAGCATAACGCCCTTTCCTGCTAAATCAAATTCTTTCTGCCGCTTTTGGGCCAGAAGATTTTTTCTTTCATCATCGCGCTCGTCGGCTAAAGACAAATGATTGTCCGATAAATGCAAAACGCGAAAGGGCTTGGCAAGGCCGATTGCAATGCGTGTAACAGTCGGATTCATATATTCCTCCAGAGATATAGAAAACAGTCGCTGCGGTATTATGCAGCGGCTTGTTGTTTCCCTGAATTATTTCTTCTCAGCGAAATAGGCGTTGAGCTTTTCAACCAGCTCGTCCGCGCTTACGCCGTGAGCGGCGCAGGCCATTTCGATGGATTCGGC
>JAZSFI010000309.1:0-3699 GCA_045532135.1 Clostridia bacterium
CAAAACACAATCAAATTCCTTGGGATACATGGTTTTCTCCTCACAGTTTCGGTATGAATAACTCGTCGATCGTTCCCTTTATGCCGTTTGGCACAATCGGGCGCTCCAGCCAGTGCGAGCCGGACACTTCCACCGTCTGAAGAAAGCTTGCGCGCACAAACTTTGCGCGCATCTTGACTTCGCCCTCTTCCTCGATTTTGAGATACAGCCCCTCCATCGTCATGGCGGAATCGGTTTCGCGCAGGATTTTGTCCTCGTCCAGCTTCTCGCGCCGGGCGGCAAGGCGCAGGTTTTTAAGATGATTTTCGGTGATAAAGCGGCTGTTGCCAAGATGCTTGAGCACATCGTCCTTTTTCATAAAAACGCCTTCGCCCAGAACCGGCACGGAGCACACGGGCAGTTTTTTGGTAATTTCACGCCTCGACGCGGTATCCAGAAATTTGTCCGTCTCCCTGTCCAGAATGTCAAACTCCATAAAATAGTGGGGAAGCGCGTCGTAATAGATGGAATGTTTGGCATACATCCACTCGCCGTACATGACGTAACGCGAGGAAAGCGCGTCAAACAGCGCGTCTTTGTGAACGAGCGCCCATTGCTTGAATAAGTTGTAGTGCTTTTCCCGGTATCCGCCCGTCAGGTAATGCCCTCGGCTTTGCAAAAGCAGATTTCCCTCGCCGTCAAAGGATACGGCGGTGTTTGCGCCGTCGATTTTCTCTTCAATCACAATGTGCCTTCCCAAAAATTCCTCAAACGGCACCTGGCTTAAATCTTCGTCTCCCGCCTGCAGACGCGAGCCTTCGATGTGCTGCGTGCGCGGGTATTTGATGATGGTGTAATCGTTTTTCATAAAACTCCCTCCTTGGGGTCAAACGCGCGCGGTCATGAAAAGATGTCCGTTTACGCCGTCAAAATGCAGGCTTTTCGCCCCGGCGCGCGTGAAAATGTCGGTCAGGATTTCCTTTGTCAGAAGATGGATGTGCTCGGGATTGTTGTCTTCCTTGCTCGGAACGGTGACGACCACATATCGCCTTGCTAGGCGGACGGCGTTCATAATCGCCTTTTCCACTTCGGGAATATGCTCAAGCACTTCCAGCATCGTAACTACGTCAAAGCTTTTGTCCGGAAAAGCGCATTGGCAAATGTCTTCGTTAACGGCGGTCAGATTCTCAACGCCGCCCAGCGAAATGTCTTTAAGAAATTCCACGCGGTAATCAAGAATATCCGCGCTCGTCACCGGCACAAACGGAAATTCCGTCAAAAACGGAAACAGGAAAACGCCCCTTCCGCTTCCAACGTCGAGCAAACTTTCCGGCCACACGCCCTTTAAAAATCCCATGACCTTCTGAACGCGGGGAAGCTCGCCCATGTTCTTAAAACGGTACAGTTTAAGCGCCGCCCCGCGCCCGGCTTTTTCAAGCATTTCCTTATCGGATTGGGTCAGTTCGTTCAAAGGTTTTTCAAGAAGATCATCTGAAAGCGCAGGCGCGCCCGTCCGTTTGCTTACGCCTCTTATGTATGCATATTTGAGCATGGGTTTCCCCCTCCTTTCATGGGATGATTCTACCGCACGAACAGCACAGAAATTGATTTTGCATTCCACCCGTTCCCGTTTTCTTAAAAATCATTATATCATATTGCATTTTTGACCGCAACACAGGCGCATAAACAGACGGATCCCGCCGCGAAGCGCAGCGGGATCTTCAGATTTGACCAAACGGCCTATCCTTATTTTTCGAACAGATTTCTGAGTTTAAACGCGTCTTTGAAATCAAAGGTTTTGTCCAGATATGCGCTGATTTTTCCGATCATCCAACCGTTGATGAGCGCGCAGATGACGGTGCCCGCCTTCACGCCCTCAAACTTCCACAGTCCGAAAAACGCAAAAGACATGATTACGCCGATCAGGCAGCTGACCACGTCGTAAACGGTTTTGACTTTGGTGATGCTGATCTTGTATTTTCGGGAAACATCGCGCACAAACAGCTCGTACGCCTCGGGCGAAATATAGGTTTTAAAGAAAAACGCCACGCCGACGGAGCAAAGAATCATACCCAGCACATAATACGCCGCCCGCGCCGCCATGCCCGAAAACGGAATACAGGAAACCAGCGCGATCATGATATCCAGTGTGAATCCGTAAAGCACCGCCGTAACAAAGGAAAACAGATAGCTTTTTTTGAATTTTCGCATGACAAGCGACAAAAGAATCAGCAAAACCGCCTGAAATATGTATTCACTCATGCCAAAGGTGTAAAAAGGCAAATATTCAGACACCTTTAGGTGAATCAGATACGCGGGCGCAACCACCATGGAAATGCCGAAATCCGCCCTCTCCATAAAAGCCGTGCCGATGGTCAGCGCAATCATGCCGACCACATACGCAAGTTCCGAAAAAAATACCCGTTTCTTTGGCATATATACCTCCCGAAAGATTTTTCTTCCGTTTGATACAGAAACGGACAAAGATGAAATTCGCTTTTGCATTATACCACATATTTTTGAAAACAGCAATCGCCCGCACCCTTCCTTGAAAACCGCCCGCATCTATGGTATAATTGCGGCAAAAGTGTGTCGAAACGCCTTTTAATGGTTTTATGGAGGTTTTATTATGTCAAGTTTTGAAAATCTGCGCGTGGTGGACAATTTTTATCAGACTTCTCTGTTTTTTCCGATGCCCACGGTGGTAATCAGCACGCTGACCGAAGACGGAAAAACCACCCTCGGCCCCTATTCGCTCGTTCAGCCGTATTACGTGGCGGGCAAGGATTTTTACGCGATGCTGTTGTCCTGCCGCAATTCCTCAAACACCGCACAAAACATCCTGCGCACAAAGAAATGCGCCATCAACTTTGTGGACGACAAGGTGAAAACCTTCAAGGAATGCGTAAAGCTGTCCTGGCCGGGCGATAAGCCCGAAGAAAAAATGCCCAAATGCAATTTCAAACTGGAAAAGAGCATGATCGAGGAAGAAACCGGCGAAAAACGCCCCATGGTTTTATCGGACGCCATTGAGGTCATTGAATGCACATGGGTGGACGCGCTGGACAACGCTCAAAACGACAAACCCGGCGAACTCAACGGCTACGAAGGCCCGTATCACGACTTTAACGGCATTACATCGAAGTTCGGCGCGCACTTCATCCTCAAAATCGACAAAATCCTCATGAAGAAAAAATATGCCGACGCCATTATCAACGGCGTACGCGCCAAGGATTTCCCCGCTCTGCCCGTGGACTACGGCTATCGCGACAGCAAAAATTTCTGGTTCCACAGAAAACGCAGAATGCTCTTCGAGCTGCTCCCCATGAGAAAGCAGTCCCTCGCTTCCGTCCGCTACGCAGCGGACCGCGCCGACGACAAGATCAAATTCACGGACGACGCGCTTGAAATGATTTTAAACGTTCCGCGCGTATTTCTGCCCCTTGTTTTGAAGGGCTGCGTTCAATGGGCGAAGGAAAACAATGTGGATGTGGTAAACGCACAGCACATGCAGATCATAAACGACAAACGCGCCAAGGAAAAAAACAAGAAATAACGCTTTCGCCCTGTAAGTAAATAAAAGAGCTTCCGCATAAATCCCGCGGAAGCTCTTTTGTTTAAGCTTTCTTCATTTTCTTAAAATGCCTCATCGCCAATACAAGAACGAGTATACCAAGGACAGGAAAACCCGCAGTTACCACCATGCCGCATTTCATGCCG
>JAZSFI010000525.1:0-6505 GCA_045532135.1 Clostridia bacterium
GGATTTTTCAATGAAGGTAGAGTTCGGAATGCCGCGACGGCGGCCGCCGCCGGTCTGGATGTAATAGATCTTGCCAAGAACGCCGGAATCGACGATCTTCTTGATCATCTGCATGTTGACGTCGCATCTCGGCTGGAAACCGATGGAAAGAAGCTTTCCGCTCTTTTTCTCGGCCTTGCATACTTCAACGGCCTCGTCCAACGTTACGGTAAAGGGCTTTTCAAGAAGCACATTTACGCCATGCTCAAGAGCGTAGATGGTGGGCTCGGCGTGAGCGGTATTGTAGGTGCAGATGCTGACCGCATCAAGGTCCTTTTCGTTGTCGATCAGTTCCTTGTGGCTGGGATAGAAGCGAACGCCCTTTACGCCGTAGTTCTCCATGAACGCTTCGGCTTTTCCGGGAATCAGATCAGCAGCGGCAACAATTTCAACGTCTTCCATCTGAAGATAGCTTTCGATGTGCGCTTCGGCAATCCAGCCGGTACCGATGATGCCGACCTTAATTTTCTTGTCGAAGGTCTTCTTCTCTTCCTTTACGGTCTGCGTGGTTTGGCTGAGTACGGAATCGCCTGCCATAAACGTATACCTCCAATTTTTAAGTGTAATATTGGCTATTGACATTTTAGCACAGAGACAATATGATATGTATGTGATTTGACGCAAGTTTTGTGACATTTTGTGCTAAATTGAGGTGAGCGCATGCCGGATTTGTTTGAAAAGCACCGGGATGATATGACGAATACGGCGGTATGGATTACCGACAGTCTGAAGTATCTCCCCCACTATCATTCGGGCGTGGAGCTTGTGTATTTATTGGAAGGAAGCGCCAGCGCCGTCATCGGCGGAAAAAACGTCACCGCGCATGCCGGGCAAATGCTGGTCAGCGGTTCCTACACCGTTCATTCCTATCAGGACGGTTTCATGGCCGCGATTGTCGCGATCATTCCCCCGGCCGAAACGCCGTCCATTCAAAAACAGCTCATGGGCGGAATCTTCCAGACGCCTGTTTTTACCGATGAAGAGGGAGAATTCAAGGCGCTTCTTGAGATGCTTTTAAAGTTCAGGGACGATCCCGTGATCCGAAAGGGGCTGAGCTATTCCCTTTTAGGTTACGCCATGAAAAGGGCGGACTTTGTGCAGACCGGAAGCAGCATAAAATCCGGCAAGATGTCCGATGTTTTAAGGTATCTGTCCGAAAACTACGCGCAGAATCTGAATGTCGAATCCATCGCCGCGCATTTCGGCTATTCAAGAAGCCGATTTTCCCATATTTTCAAAGCAAACATTGGCGTAAGCATTCCAAGATTCATCAACATCCTAAGATGCCGCGACGCGGTCAAAGCCCTCACCGAGACCGATCTTCCGGTCGTGGACATTGCAATCAACGCCGGCTTCAACAATACCCACACCTTCTATGTCGCTTTCAAAGAGCTCTACGGTATGACGCCGGGCGAATACGTAAAGCGCGTGGAAATGCGAAAAGAAAACCCATAAACGAAGGACGCGCATTGTTTTACGCGCGTCCTTTATAAAGCTATTTCCGATTCCCCTTAAACAGGCCGCCGGTCATTTCTCCGGCGGTCTTTTTGATTTTCGCACCCGCCCCTTTAAACGATCCCGTTGCAAAAAGCGCAAAAACGACAACGCCGATTACGGCAATTCCGATCAATATTCCCGCGCTTGAAAACGCGTCCTTTTTTTCTTCCTTGGTTTCTTTCGTATTTGCGCCGCCATTTCCGCTTCCAAGCGCGGTGTTTACAACCTCCGCCATATACTTGGTCGAGTCGATCACGAGCGCCTTATCCATTTCATGCGTTCCGAATTCAAGCAAAATCGCTCTCGGATACAGATCCTGATTGTAATTGCCTTTTCCGATGAAGATATCCTTGACAAGCCCCGGATATTTTTCATCCGCAACGGCTTTGAGCTTTTTGGCAAACGCCCGGTTCTGTTTTGCGTTCTGATTGGTTTTTCCGACAAACAGGCGAACCTTGCTGGTTTCCTCACCGTTCACCGTAGTTTCATATTCGTCCTTTGAAATTCCGTCGCGGTGGATGTCGATGATGGCAGCCGGCATACGCTCGGCATAATCCTCCGCAACCGAGCGGGAACGGCGGTATGCGCCCGCATCGTGGGGCAAAAACGTGTCCTTCGAATATTCCACTTCAAAGCCCATGGATTCAAGATGCTTTTGAAATGCTTCGCCCACGTCATAAATGCCCGCATTCTTTTCAAGCGAAAAATCGCCGTCGCCCGGGATATAGCTTTCATCCGAATGCGTGGAATACATGCAGATCAGCTTTTTGTTCTCCGCCTGCGCCGTCATGGCCTGCGCCCAGTCCTCTTGTTCGTATCCCACGCGCTTTGCAAACGCCTTTGCGTTTTCATCGTCCACGGAGACGATTTCATAAAGGATGTTATCGCCCGAAATATATTCGTCGCCTTCATACATCCTTCCCATGCGCGAAGTAATGTATTGTCCGTTTTCATCCAACAGCGTGTACACAGTTTCGTTCACTTCCGAAAAAGCCGCAAAAGCAAAAAGCCACGCAAGCGCGATCAATACGCCCTTTCCGATCCGTTTCATCTGCTTTTTCCTCCTGCCCTGACCTTTTTCGCCCCGCGCGCGCATCTTTCCGCAAATTCTCCCGCCAGCTCGCGCACAAGAACCGCAGTTACAGCCGATATAACAACTACGTCCATTGCGCCTGCGCCGCCAAGGGTAATCGTCTGGGAAACGCCGGACAAATTGACAAAAGCGCCCTCGGCAATGTCCGCAAGCAGCACGCCCATCGCGCCTGCGATAAATGCGGCGCGGCGGCTTCTTGCAAACAAGCATGCAAGCACGCCCGCAACAAGTCCGTACAGATAATTGATATCAAACGGCATCGTCTCCGGCTCGTTCGGAAAAAAACGTCCGAGCGCAAGCACAGAAGCCGCAACAGACAAGGATGCGGCAATTGCACGCACGCGTTCATAGCCCGTGTCCGCTTTCATCAGAAGATACACGCTTAAAGCAAATGGAACAACCGCGCCGCCCAAATTAATTTTCACGTTTCCAATGGAAATATTCGGCAAAAACCCGCCGATAAACAGTAAAAGCGCAATGAAGAGCGCCTGCCGGTCGGTAAGGCGCATTTTGTCCAGCACCCGCTGGCAAACGCCGAATGCAATCAGCGCTGTGACAACCAGAATCACAATCTGCCCGATGGTCATTATCTTATCCTCCGATTTCTTTTTCCCGTAAAAGCGTTTGCAGAATCGCGCTCGTTTATACGCCTAAAAACATTGGTTGATTTGTTGGTTCCCGTCGTGGTACAATAGGCGCATACCTGAGAAAACGGAGGAAAGACCTTCATGGATACCATCGTAAACGGCATTATGGAATTTTTGAAAACCGCAGGCGTTCGGATTCTGCTGGCCGCATTCATCATGGCGCTGGGTATGTTTCTTGTCAAAAAATTCAAAGCGTTTCTTGACCGCGCACACTTTTTTGAGCGCCTTGACGCAAGCACAAAGAGCTTTATCAAAAACACCCTTATACTCATCATGCGCGTTCTGGTCATCGTCACTTCCCTGATCGCGCTGGGGATTCCCGCTACATCCTTTGTCACAATTCTGGCCTCCGCCGGCGTTACCATTGGCCTTGCGCTTCAGGGATCGCTATCCAATCTTGCCGGCGGCATCATGATTATGTTTTTCCGTCCTTATTCCGTAGGCGACCACATCCGCGCCATGAATACGGAAGGCGTCGTAAAGGAGATCTCCGCTTTTTACACAACGCTTCTGTCCAGCGACAACAGCCGCGTGGTGCTCCCCAACGGCGCGCTCAACAACAGCCTGATTATCAATTATTCCGCTGAAAAAATCCGCCGCGTGGAAGTTTCCGTCACTGTCCCGCTGATTGAAAATGCGGAAAAAACGTCTGAGTTCATAAAAAACGCCTTATTGCAAAATGCGGAAATCCTGCCGGATCCCGCTTTTGATATTCTCCTGACCCAGCTTTCCCAAACCAGCGCAGATTATGTCATCCGCGCATATTGCAAAAGCGACCGGCACGACGAACTGATTCTGACGCTCAAATCCTCTGTCCTTCGCGAATTGGAAAAGATGAAATGAATGCATCCGGCGTAAAGTGAGAATACTACCTCCTGCGCGCAAACGCGCGAAAAAACGAAAAACTATGGAGGTAACCGATTATGTCTCATCAGTCGCCCAACAGCTCCATCCGCTGCCGCGTGGAAAGCTGCCAGTTTCACATGGAAGACAAAGATTTCTGCTCCTTGAACGCCATTCAGGTTGAGCCCTGCGGCTGCGCCTGCACGGGTAAGCCGTCGGACGAAAGCTGCTGCGGAAGCTACAGAAGCAAAGGACACAGATAAAAGCAAAAGGGACGAATGCCGTCTTGCATTCGTCCCTTATCATATCCATTGATTCCTTTATTTATTGACCACGATGGATGCGTATCTTGCAACCAGATGCGGACAGTAGCCGGATTTGTAGAACAAGCGTCCGGCAACGTCGGCATAAACCTCATAATACGCGCCGACGTTCAAAGATCCGACATCAGACTGGTTTTCAAGCACAATCAGCTGTTCTTCGTCCTTTCCGACGTTCATGACGCTGTACTGCGTTTCGCCTTCATAATACATGTCCACGATTCTGCCTTTGCAAAGGAAGACGCGGCCGTGCCACTGCTCATAGATGAGACGCAGCTGCTGATAGTCCATCGCCCATGCGCCGCGCGAATATTCGGCTTTGGCCGGAATATAGCTTACATAGAACGAGATTTCACTGTCGGGCTTGCCTTCCTTGGTGGCTCTGAAGCGAACAAGGTTGTCTCCGAACACGGAGAAGCGCGCGCGGAAAGAGAAGTCGCCGGTTTCCTGATTGATTCTGAGGCTTGTGGTATCGTGGCTGGTATCCACTTCGATCCATGCGCCGGGCTCGGTCTTTCCGGAAACCGTCATATACGCCAGCTGGCTGGTGGTCGAAACCGAGGGATCGAGTTCAAGGTTAATCGCCATTTCGCTGCGGTAGAACACAAGATCGCGTCTGGATTCCTTGTGCTGATCGGTTCTTACGATGATCGAGATGTTGTTTTCGCCGATCGGATATACATTCAGGTTCAGGCTGAGTCCGCCGCTTCTGTCCACGCGGTCGGAAACATCTTCGCCGTTGATGATGACCTGACTTCCGTAGACGACGTTTACATCAATACCTACAATCGAGGTAACAACGGTGTTGTAGGGCTGCGCCGGGGAATTGACCTGAATCGGCGCTTCGGGAACGGGGATGTTCATGGAAAACGCGGGCAGCTTGATCTTTTCGCCGTTTTCCTTGATCAGAATGGGCGAAAGCTTGATGTCGGCGCTTTCGATGTTGCTGGGATCAATGTCAAACCAGACGTAATCCGGAAATTCCACGCGCGCAACGTTTCCGACCACCATAAAGCTTTCGCGAAGCTCCTCGATGTAAATCGTGTCGCCGTCCTCCGCAAAGAAGGATATTGCGTGTCCGATCATGCCGTTGTCGTATGTGATTTCTTCAATTACGTGATTGTCATACTTTTTTTCAATGCGCTTCATTTCATTGTTATAGTGAACGCGGACATAGATAAACGTGATTGCGCACACAGTAACCAAAATGCCCAGAAACACAAAAAGCGCACGTAAAATCAGCTGTCTGAGCGGCATAACCGCAACCGTCTTTGCGTTGTCCGTCACAAGCGTTCCAAGGCCGCAGTTCGGACAGCGATCCATATTTTTTTTGAGTTTTGCACCGCATTTGGGACAATTCAAAACCTGTTTCCTCCAAGATCCATAGCTTTTTGTTTATTGTATCACGAACACAGCCATCCGTCAAAGGATGAAACCATTAAAACTATAAATCAATTAAAAAATCCATTGAACAGTTTTGAAAAATCATGTATAATACAGACATCTGAGAAAAACAGGAGGAAATATCCCATGACTTTGAGCGTATTTGCCGTTCTTCTTCAGGACAGACCCTTTGAGGAAGCCTGTCAGTACTTAGCTTCGAAGGGCGTTCAGGCCGTCGAAATCGGCTGCGGCGGATTCCCCGGAAAAGCGCATTGCGACGCGAAGGATTTTCTTGCCCATCCCGAGAAAATCGAAAAAATGCTTGAAACCCTGAACAAGTACAACCTCAAAATCGCCGCGCTCTCCACCCACGGAAACGCGGTGCACCCCAACAAGGAAATCGCCCGCCAGTTCCACGAGGATTTTGAAAACGCGGTTCTGCTCGCCGAAAAAATGGGCGTAGACACCGTTGTCACCTTCTCCGGCTGCCCCGGCGGCTCGCCCGAGGATAAAACCCCCAACTGGGTCACCTGCCCCTGGCCGGATGATTTCACTGAGATTCTCAACTATCAGTGGAACGAAGTGCTGATTCCCTACTGGAAGAAGGAAGTTGAATTCGTGCGCGCCCACGGCGTAAAGAAGATCGCTTTCGAAATGCATCCCGGCTTCTGCGTATACAATCC
>JAZSFI010000153.1:0-2698 GCA_045532135.1 Clostridia bacterium
CCGCTTGGCCTCCGACTTCATTGCGGTCAGGACTGCGTAGGGGAGATAGTAAAGAAGGCTTTTTATGAAGCGGGACTTGATCTGGCGTCTGAAAAGCACAAAGGGCAGGGCGCGGATTAAGTAGGTGACAAGCGCCATCACGAGGATGTAGAGATAAACCTTCATGTCGGTCATGTCAGGCATCCTCCTTTTCGACAGGAAAACGCCACGCGGCAATGAGCGAGGCGATCACGGCGCAGATGATAACGGCGAAGCCGGGCGTGATGAACGAAAAGACGGGCACAAAGCGTATGATGATGCTCAGAAGCGCGCAGACGGACACACAGACGGCGACCGCGCGGGATTTTGTGGCGGGAGGCAGTACAATTGCGATAAACATGGCGTAGAGCATAAGTCCCATGGCGTTTTTAAGGCTCATGGGCAGGATATTGCCGGCCGTCGCGCCCAGGAAAGTGCCCAGCACCCAGCCGATGATGGGCAGAAGCATAAGCCCGTAGAAATATCTTGCGGTGATTTTGCCGTTTTGCGCGCTTGCTACGGCGAAAATCTCGTCGGTCATGGCGAAAGAACATATCATGCGCCGCGGTGTTGAAAAACTGTCGTCCAGCTTTTGCGTGAGCGTGATGCTCATAAGGGCATAGCGGATGTTGATGATGAATTCGGAGACGATCATTTCGATTAATGGACCGCAGGCGATAATGATATTAAGGCCTGCCAGTTGTCCTGCGCTTGTGACATTGACAAGAGAAATGATGGTTGCGGTCAAGGCGGAAAGGCCGCCTGCCGCAGCTAAAATGCCAAATCCGAAGGACACGGACAAATACCCGAGCGCGATCGGTATGCCGTCTTTGAGGCCTTTCAAAAATGCGGAGTTTGTTTGCGTCTTTTGCATAAAATTTCAGATCCTTTGAAGCGAATGGGTATATTATACATGTCCCGGAGGATCGAAACCATCTCGAATTGTAAATTCACGCGCAATTTCCAATTGATTTTGAATTGACGTGTGGTATAATGAAGAAAATACTTCCGAGAGAGGAACAGAAATATGCTTACGATGGAAAAACTTAAAAGCCTTGTTCACGAGAATATGCCTTGGGCGATTGAAACAAGGCGCGCCCTTCATAGAATTCCGGAAACCGGGTTTCAGGAAGTCAAGACGAGAAAACTGATCTCGGAGAAGTTAAGTGAAATCGGCTGTGAATTCAAAGAGGAAAATGGCTGGATCACCGCCTTTATCAAGGGCGGAAAAGAAGGCCCTGTGACCGGTATCCGCGCCGATTTCGACGCGCTGCCCGTAACCGAGCCCGAGGAATGTCCCTTCCGTTCGGAGCACGAGGGCTGGATGCATGCGTGCGGACACGACATGCATACCGCCATCCTTCTGACGGTCGGAAAAATTGCCTGCGAAATCAGGGACGAACTGCCCGGCGGCGTTAAACTGCTTTTTCAGCCTGCGGAGGAAAGCATCGGCGGCGCAAAGCCCATGACCCAAGGCGGCGTGATGGAAAATCCGACGGTGGATCGTGTGTACGGGCTTCACGTCATGCCCCGCCTCGTGACCGGAAACGTTGAAACGCGCCCAAATACGCTGAACGCATCGACGGATACCATCGAAATTACCGTCAAAGGCACATCTTCCCACGGCGCATATCCCGAAAACGGCGCGGACGCGATCGTATGCGCGGCGCAGATCATTACGGCGCTTCAGTCCGTGGTCGCAAGAAACGTGTCGCCCCTTGACAGCGCGGTCATCACCATCGGAAAAATCGAAGGCGGACGCGCAAGCAACATTATCTGTGATGAAGTGCATATGCGCGGAACGCTCAGAACCGCGAACCGAGCCCTTCGCGCAATGATGATTGAGCGCATCAAGAATATTTCCGGTATGATCGCTTCCGGCATGGGCTGTACGGCGGAAGCGGAAGTCAGTGAGGGTTACAGCGCGCTGGTCAATACGCCCGGGCATGCGGACAGAATTCTGGAAATTGCATCGGAGCTTTTCGGAAAGGAAAACGCGCTTGTCAAGGAAGCGCCAAGCATGGGCGGCGAGGATTTTTCATACTTTCTCGATAAAGCCCCCGGCGCGTTTTTCCACATCGGATGTTCGCCGGACGCAGACCACATCGGCGCGCCGCTTCACAGCGAGCTTTTTAACCCCGATGAAAACTGCATGAAGGTCGGAATTCTCATGGAGCTCGCGCTTGCGGTGAGGGAAAGATAATGTTTGATGCAAACAGGTATATTGACTCCCTCCTTTTCATTCTGAAAGAAAATTTCGGCGGCAGACTCAGGTATGTTGGCCTTCAGGGAAGCTATCTTCGCGGGGAAGCGAATGAGGAAAGCGATATTGACGTCATGGTCGTAATCGACGACTTTTCGTCTTCCGATATGCTTTTTTATCGCAGTGCGATCGAATCTTTGGAAGGCGCGGAGAAATCGTGCGGATTTATCTGCGGAACGGATGAGATGAAAAACTGGAATCCGCTTGAAATCTGCCATCTGCTTCATACTACAAGGGATTATTACGGGACGCTTGACGCGCTCGTTCCTTTGTATTCGGATGCGGATGTACGCGCATTTGTGAAGATGAGCCTTGGGAACCTGTATCATGAAATTTGTCACAGATTCATTCATGCGCCGAAGGAAAAAAGCATTGCGGCGCTGCCTTATACCTACAAATCCGTGTTTTTCATCCTTC